>NZ_JBGCCF010000013.1:0-132227 GCF_041262385.1 Lysinibacillus sp. RC46
CACACCCGTTCCCATACCGAACACGGAAGTTAAGCTCTTTAGCGCCGATGGTAGTTGGGGGCTTCCCCCTGTGAGAGTAGGACGTCGCTAGGCACTTAAAAAGTCGAGGATTTATTCCTCGGCTTTTTTTGTTTTATAACATAATAAAAAAAGGCTCTTTTCGAAAAGATTTTTGCTATTCAACTAACGGTGCAGTTTAGTTCAAGAAGGAGTACAATGATTTTAGGAGAGAATATTTATTCAAATGGAAACATGGGGGAACTGTGATTTATGGATAAAACTGAAGAACTTTTAAAAATTTTCGATTTAGTACCTAAGATAGATTTTGTGGATAGAATCAGAAATTTATTAAAAGAAGAAATAGAGAATGAATCATCGGAAGATAATGAATACTTAAAAACACTATGTATTCAATTATTTGCTTTAGGATGTGTTGACGATACTCTGTTAATTTGGAGAGCAAAGGAAAAGGACTTTGATACACATTGTAATATTGATGTTCAACTATTATGTGGTGCAGGATTGGAAAAGACACTGGGTTATCTCAATAAAATTGATACTTTAGAGGCAAAGAAAGAACTAAGCTATTTACAGAAATGTAAAGAAGATTTTGAGGATTTTAATGTAGAAAAAGTTCTGAATTTTTACAAAAAATATTACAGAATTTAGGAATGTGTGTATAAGGTCATTATAATTCCTTGTTGAACTCCCATGAAAGAACGAAATAATCTTTCATTCTCTGTGGTGTATCGCTGGTTTTTGCCCTACATGGATGGCTAACGGGTGCTTTACTTGAAGATCATTGAGTTGCATAGGCAGCTCTTTTTTCAACTAACGGCACAGGATAGTAAAACAATATAATTAATTGATATTTAAACAAAGAGGTGAGTAAAATTAGTCAATTTTTAATAATAAATCAAAATAAGATTGAGATACATCAAAAAGGGCAAAATGGTACACCAATAATTATCCTTACAGGAATGGGTTGTTCATTCGATGAATGGTATGAAGTGACAGAGTCATTAAGTAAAACAAATAGAGTTATAATGTTCCATAGACCAGGGCTAGGCGAAAGTGAAATTCATAACGAAGTCCGTAATACACAAACAGTCGTAAACGAAGTAAAAGAGATGATACATTTACTTAAATTATCTGAACCCGTAGTATTAGTTGGTCATTCCTATGGTGGGTTATGTGTACAACATTTTGTGAAAAAGCATCCTGAAAAGGTTGCTGGAATAGTATTAGTAGATTCAACTTCTGTTGATTTAAAGGTTTTAGATGACTTGAATTTACCTGTTCTGAATGAAGGAGCAACCGATGAATTTTGGATGGAAAAATGTCGTTCTTATTCTCAAATGAAAAGGGAAGAATTAAGAGAAGTTATTAACCCTACTCTAACAAAAGAACAAAAGCTACTCCCGAATGATATTCAAAAACGCTTAATAAATTTCCGGATAAACCCTACTCTATATAAAGCAATGTATTCTGAAATTAGCAACTGGAAGAGGGACGGAGATATTATAAAGAATTTGGTGGTATACCCTGATATACCTTTAATTGTTATTAGCCGAGATAAAGAGCATAACATTAAGTTAGGTACTATGGAAGGTTTATCAGAGTGGGAGTTAAGGTTATTTGAAGAAAAGTGGCAAGAACTTATTATGAATCAAGTTAATCTTACTTCAAATAGTAAATATATAATCGCACAAGGAGCCAGTCATTCAATACATATTGATAGACCTGATATTATAGTTCAATCAATTAATAAAATAAATTCCTTCCTCAACTAGCGGTTGTTTTAGTTGAAGAAGGATTTACGAAAAATCAAAATATAAAGATCAAGTTAATCTACAAAATGTGCAGGATTAACTTGGTCTTTATGTATTAACAGCAACAATCTATCCGCTTAACCGAGAGTCCCCCCATAAGTGAACCCATAATTGCTATATACTACCCCATCGATAACCCCATATGCCGCTACGTTGCACTACCTTTCGAGCAAAAAAAAGCTGCTGCCCCCAGAAAAGCACCCAGTCGAAACAGAAATCAACCCTACGATAGGGTGAAGAGCATTTCATTAATAAATCATACATACTAAATGAAGGATCTCAAGGTATAATGAAACTCATAAGAGGAAAAATTATTGGATACAAGATCGAAAGGAAGAAAGATTTGGGAAAAAAACAAATTTGGTATGAAGTAGAAGAAAATGAATCAATTGAAGATTGTTTGGCAAGAATGCGTCGAGATGGTTATATGGCAGTGGGAAGAAAAGAAGAACCGGTTTTTCACTTAGTCAATGGAGAACCAACGTATTTACGTCAAAAAATACAATTTAAAGCGATGTTATGGCAAGATTCCGAGTAAATTTCACTTAAATCCGAACGTTTATAAACGACTAAAATAAAATGTTCGCATTTCTAGTTGACTATAATGGAATGACTTGTTAAAATATGAGAAGGAAAAACAAATAAATCCCACATATATGCTAGAGAATTGGCTCTAGTGTCTCTACCCGGCACCGTAAATGCTGGACTATGCGGGAAAGCACTTTTGGCATGTTACGGGAAGGTGTATGTGCAGAAATGTACATTTGCATATTCTTTTCATAATAAGTCCTCAAGTAAACTGCTTTCACGTGTATGGTAGGGAGTAGTTTATTTGAGGATTTTCTTTGTTATAAAAAGTAAAAAATGTAGCTATAAAATATTTGATCATTTTTCTAACGTTAAGAAGGAGCGACAATCATGAATCCGAAAATCGGTGTCATTATGGGGAGTTCAAGTGACTGGGAAACAATGAAACATGCATGTGATATTTTAGATGAATTACAGGTACCGTACGAGAAAAAAGTTGTATCTGCACATCGTACGCCTGATTTAATGTTTGAGTATGCAGAATCAGCACGTGAGCGAGGTATTCAAGTAATTATTGCTGGTGCAGGTGGAGCTGCGCATTTACCTGGAATGGTAGCGGCTAAAACAACGTTACCGGTAATCGGTGTACCTGTGCAATCCCGTGCTCTTAACGGTCTTGATTCTTTATTATCAATCGTTCAAATGCCTGGTGGTGTACCTGTAGCAACAGTAGCGATTGGCAAAGCGGGAGCGACGAATGCAGGCTTGCTAGCAGCGCAAATTTTATCGACAACAGATGTAGAGCTTGCTAATAAACTAGATGCTAGACGTGAAGCCACAAAGCAACAAGTACTGGAAAGCACAGGTGACTTAGTGTGACAAAGATAATTTATCCCGGGCAGACGATAGGTATTATCGGAGGAGGTCAGCTTGGCCGTATGATGGCGCTTGCTGCTAAAGAAGCAGGCTTTAAAATCGCCGTTCTTGAACCATCAATGGATTCACCAGGTGGACAGGTTGCGGATGTACGTATTGTAGCCCCATATGATGATGAGGCAGCTTTAGAAGAACTTGCCGAGGTAAGTGACGTTATAACGTATGAATTTGAAAATATCGATTATGAAGGCTTAAAACGTTTAACACAAATGGCTTACGTCCCACAAGGAGCAGAGCTAGTACGCATCACACAAGACCGTGTGACTGAGAAAGAAGCGATTGTGAACGCAGGTTGTCCGGTAGCCCCTTATTTGGTTGTAAATACATATGAAGAATTACTAGCCAATATCGATAGGATTAGTTATCCTTGTATAGTCAAAACAGCAAGAGGTGGCTATGATGGCAAGGGGCAGCAGCTTTTAAAATCTGCAGAAGACCTACCGTTAGCAAAAGAGCTTTTCTCTCATTCACAATGTATTGTTGAGGGATTTGTACCTTTCGTTAAAGAGGTGTCTGTCATTGTTCAAAGAAACGGTAATGGTGAATCATATTGTCAGCCAGTTGGAGAAAATATTCATGTGCATCATATTTTACATGAAACGATCGTACCAGCTCGTATAAAAGAGGAAACATCACTGACTGCAGAGCGAGAAGCCTTGAAAATTGCTGATTATCTAAATTTAGTAGGGACATTAGCTGTAGAAATGTTTGTATTAGAAGATGGTGGAATCATTATTAATGAATTAGCACCAAGACCTCATAATTCAGGTCACTATTCTATAGAAGCATGTAACGTTTCACAGTTCCATCAACATATACGTGCAGTTTGTGGTTGGCCATTATGTAAACCACAACTTTGGGCACCATCTATTATGATAAATGTTTTAGGGCAGCATGTCGTGCCACTTAGTAACTCAATTGCTAAATATCCTGAATGGTCTATACATCTTTATGGGAAAGCTGAAGCTAAGGTGAACCGTAAGATGGGCCACGTAACGATTATGACAAAAAACTTAGAAGAAACACTACAACAAATCGAGAGTTCTGGCATTTGGTCAGAATAGAAGGAGAAACGCAATGATCGAACGTTACACAAGACCCGAAATGGGCGCAATTTGGACAGAACAAAATAAATATCAAGCTTGGCTAGAAGTTGAAATTTTAGCATGTGAGGCTTGGGCAGAAATTGGAGACATTCCGAAAGAGGATGTAGCTAAAATTCGTGAAAATGCTTCATTTGATGTAAATCGTATTTTAGAGATTGAAAAAGAAACACGTCATGATGTTGTAGCATTTACTCGTGCCGTTTCTGAGACGCTTGGTGAAGAGCGAAAATGGGTGCACTATGGTTTAACTTCTACGGACGTAGTTGATACAGCTCTTTCTTATATAATTAAACAAGCGAATGATATTTTACGCAAAGACATCGTGAATTTCATTGATATTATTGTAGCAAAAGCGAAAGAGCATAAGCATACGGTTATGATGGGACGTACACATGGTGTTCATGCTGAGCCAACAACTTTCGGTTTAAAACTAGGTTTATGGTATGAAGAAATGAAGCGTAACCTAGAACGCTTTGATGCTGCGGCAAAAGTAATTGAAACAGGAAAAATGTCTGGAGCAGTTGGAACATATGCCAATATCGATCCTAAAGTTGAGCAATATGTATGCGATAAATTAGGACTTACAGCATCACCTATTTCAACTCAAACATTACAACGTGATCGACATGCTCAATATTTAGGTGCGTTGGCATTAATCGCAACATCAATTGAGAAATTTGCAACAGAGATTCGCGGCTTGCAAAAATCTGAAACGCGTGAAGTTGAGGAAGCATTTGCAAAAGGTCAAAAAGGCTCGTCAGCGATGCCTCATAAACGTAACCCAATCGGGTCTGAAAACATGGTTGGTATGTCACGTTTAATGCGTGGCTATATGGTAACGGCTTATGAAAACGTAGCATTATGGCATGAGCGTGATATTTCACATTCATCTGCAGAGCGCGTTATTTTACCGGATGCAACGATTACACTTAACTATATGTTAAATCGCTTCGGTAACATTGTGAAAAACTTAACAGTATTCCCTGAAAACATGAAACGTAATATGGGTCGCACTTTTGGTTTAATTTACTCTCAACGTATCCTATTAGCACTTATCGATAAAGGGTTAGTGCGTGAGGAAGCGTATGATACAGTACAACCTTTAGCGATGCAGGCGTGGGACGAGCAAGTTCAGTTCCGTACGTTAGTCGATGCAAGTGAAAAAATTACATCGTATTTAACGAAGGAAGAGTTAGATGATTGCTTTGACTACAACTACCATTTACAGCATGTAGATATGATTTTTGAGCGTCTTGGACTTAACTAAGTAGAGTCACTAGCGGATGTTACAGAATTGAATCGTTACGTACGATTCAATTCTGAACAATACGCGTGTATTTCATAATATCAGGGGGAGTAACGAAATGACTACAGGTCAACTTTTGTATGAAGGTAAAGCAAAAAAATTGTATACAACAGAGGAGCCAAATGTGTTACTCGTTGAATACAAGGATAGTGCAACAGCATTTAATGGTGAGAAAAAAGAAGAAATTGAAGGTAAAGGCGTATTAAACAATCGCATTACCTCTCTAATTTTCGAAAAATTACAAGCAAACGGAATTGCGTCACATTTCGTAAAACAATTATCTGATACGCAGCAGCTTGTAAAAAAGGTAGATATTATTCCAATAGAGGTCGTAGTTCGTAATATAGCAGCAGGTAGCTTAGCGAAACGTCTTGGCTTTGAGGAAGGTACACCATTAAAACGCCCAATCGTTGAGTTTTATTATAAAGACGATGAACTAGGCGATCCGCTCATTACTACGGAGCATATTGACGTACTTGATCTTGCGACACCTGAGGAAGTGACAGCCATTTATGATGGTGCACTTGTAGTGAACAAAGTGTTGCAGCCACTATTTGCAGATGTCAACGTTACACTAATTGACTTTAAATTAGAGTTCGGACGCGATGATGATGGAAATGTACTACTGGCAGATGAAATATCACCAGATACATGCAGACTTTGGGATGCAACTACAAAGCAAAAGTTAGACAAAGATGTCTTTCGTAGAGACCTTGGTAATTTAACAGAAGTTTATACTATTATACTTTCTAGACTCGGAGGCAAATAACAATGAAAAAAGTTAAAATTTACGTGACATTACGTGAGAGCATTCTTGATCCACAAGGTTCAGCTGTACAAGGTTCTTTAGTGAAAATGGGTTACGCTGAAGTAGAAGATTTACGTATCGGTAAATATCTTGAACTAGCAATTAAAGATACAGAACGTGATATTGATACTCTAGTAAAAGAAATGTGTGAAAAGGTTTTAACTAACGTTGTAATCGAAGACTATCGCTACGAAGTCGAGGAGGCTAACTAATCATGAAATTCGCAGTACTCGTTTTCCCTGGGTCAAACTGTGATATCGATATGTATCATGCGATTAAAGACGAGCTAGGTGAAGAAGTAGAATATGTATGGCATACAGCAACAGATTTAAGTGGCTTTGATGGCATTTTAGTACCAGGAGGCTTCTCATACGGGGATTATCTTCGCTGTGGTGCGATGGCCAACCAATCTAATATTATGGCAGAGGTTAAGAAGGCAGCGGATGCTGGTAAGCCGGTATTAGGAGTATGTAATGGCTTCCAAATCTTAACTGAAGCAGGTTTATTACCAGGTGCATTACTTCGTAACAAAAATTTGAAATTCATGTGTCGTACAATCCAGCTTAAAGTTGAAAACAATAATACATTATTCACAAATCAATATGAGCAAGGCCAAATAATCAATATTCCAATCGCACATGGTGAAGGTAACTACTACTGTGACGAGGAAACTTTACAACAATTAAAAGATAAAAATCAAATCGTGTTTACATACTCAGGCGAAAATCCAAACGGTTCTTTAGAAGATATCGCAGGGATTATAAACGAGCGCGGCAATGTACTAGGTATGATGCCTCACCCAGAGCGAGCTGTTGATGCACTGGTGGGCGGAGCAGACGGTCTAGCAGTATTTAAATCAATTGTGAAGCAGTGGAGGGAAAATCATGTCAACAACTAAGTTTGAGCCAACAGCACAGCAAATTAAAGATCAAAAATTATACGCTGGTATGGGGATGTCAGACGAAGAATTTGCAATGGTAGAAGGTATTTTAGGACGTCTACCAAACTGGACAGAGACAGGTCTTTTCTCAGTAATGTGGTCTGAGCACTGCTCATACAAAAATTCTAAACCAGTATTACGTAAATTCCCTACAAAGGGTCCACAAGTTTTACAAGGTCCAGGTGAAGGTGCTGGTATCGTAGATATTGGTGACGAACAAGCAGTTGTATTTAAAATGGAATCACATAACCACCCATCAGCAATTGAGCCTTATCAAGGTGCTGCTACAGGAGTTGGTGGTATTATCCGTGACGTTTTCTCAATGGGTGCACGTCCAATTGCGATGCTAAACTCATTACGCTTTGGCGAATTAAAATCAGCGCGTGGTAAATATTTATTTGAAGAAGTAGTTGCTGGTATCGCAGGTTACGGTAACTGTATCGGGATTCCTACAGTAGGTGGCGAAATTCAATTCGATCCTTGTTATGAAGGCAACCCACTAGTGAATGCAATGTGTGTAGGTTTAATCGACCACAAAGATATTCAACGTGGAATCGCGGCTGGTGTAGGGAATACAGTCATGTATGTGGGAGCTAAAACAGGTCGTGACGGTATCCATGGTGCAACATTTGCATCTGAAGAGTTAACAGAAGAATCTGAGAACCAACGTCCAGCAGTACAAGTAGGAGATCCATTTATGGAGAAACTTTTACTTGAAGCATGTTTAGAAGTTGTAAAATCTGACGCGCTAGTAGGTATTCAAGATATGGGTGCTGCTGGTCTTACTTCTTCATCAGCAGAAATGGCTTCTAAAGCTGGCTCTGGTGTAGAAATGAACTTAGACTTAGTACCTCAACGTGAGACAGGCATGACAGCATATGAAATGATGTTATCTGAATCTCAGGAGCGTATGCTACTTGTTGTGAAAAAAGGTCGCGAAGATGAAATTAAAGCGATTTTCGATAAATATGATTTAGATGCTGTGGCAATTGGTCGCGTGACGGATGATAAAATGCTACGCCTATTACATAATGGTGAAGTTGTAGCTGAAGTACTTGCTGATGCACTTGCAGAAGATGCGCCAGTTTATCATAAACCATCTGCAGAGCCTGCTTACTATGCTGAGTTCCAAGCGATGGAAAACACAGAACCAGTGGTAACAGATTACAAAGAAACATTAAATGCACTTTTAAAAGCACCAACAGTTGCTTCAAAAGAGTGGGTTTACGATCAATATGATTATCAAGTACGTACATCAACAGTCGTTGCACCAGGTTCTGATGCAGCAGTGATTCGCGTCCGCGGTACGAACAAAGGTTTAGCGATGACTACTGACTGTAACTCTCGTTATATTTTCCTAGATCCAGAGGTTGGCGGTGCCATTGCTGTAGCAGAGGCGGCTCGTAATATCGTAGCATCTGGTGGTACACCATTAGCGATTACTGACTGCTTAAACTTCGGTAATCCTGAGAAACCAGAAATCTTCTGGCAAATTGAAAAATCAGCTGATGGTATTTCAGCCGCTTGTACAGCATTGAATTCACCAGTAATCGGCGGTAACGTATCTCTTTATAACGAGCGTTCTGGCGAAGCGGTTTACCCAACACCAACAATCGGTATGGTTGGACTAATTGAAGATTTAGCTCATGTGACAACTCAAGAAGTAAAAGCTGCTGGTGATGTAGTATTTGTGATCGGCGATACAAAAACTGAGTTCGGTGGTTCGGAGCTTCAAAAATTATTAAATAATGGGGTTATTTCAGGGAAAGCACCAGCTATTGACCTACAAATTGAAGCTGCACGTCAAGAAGCATTGCTTAAAGCGATTAAAGCTGGAATCGTACAATCTGCACATGATGTAGCAGAAGGTGGTCTTGCAGTTGCGCTTGCTGAAACAACATTTGGCGCAAATGGCTTAGGTCTTGATGTGACATTAACAGGCTCTGCTACAACAGCATTATTCAGTGAAACACAATCTCGCTTCGTTGTAACAGTGAAAGAAGAAAATGCAGCTGCATTTGTAGAAATTGTAAAAGACGCAATGAAAATCGGTGTCGTAACAAACGATGCGCTTGTTAAAATCAACGGTGACAACGGTGTGCTTGTAGAAGGTACAGTGGAGGAATTCCGTTCTAATTGGAAAGGAGCAATCCCATGCTTGCTGAACTCAGAGGCTTAAACGAAGAATGTGGGGTGTTTGGTATTTGGGGCAACTCAAATCCAGCACACCTTAGTTATTACGGGCTTCATGCTCTTCAACATCGTGGCCAAGAAGGTGCTGGGATCGTCGTTTCTGACGGTCAGCATCTTCGCGCGGTGAAAGGCGAAGGACTAGTTAATGATGTTTTCAACGAAGAGAAATTAAAGGCAGTGGACGGAAAAGCAGCAATTGCCCATGTCCGTTATACGACTGCTGGAGGTGGCGGTATTGAAAATGTACAGCCGTTATTATTCCACTCCTCAACTGGTAGCCTTTCAATTGCTCATAACGGTAATTTAGTCAATGCAACGCACTTAAAACAGTACTTAGAGCGTCAAGGCAGTATTTTCCATTCTAGCTCCGATACTGAAGTGTTAGCGCATCTTATTAAGAAAAGCTCGCATTCACCATTCCGTGCGAAGGTGAAAAATGCCCTATCTTTATTAAAAGGTGCGTATTCGTTCTTAATTATGACTAAAGATGAAATGCTTGTTGCACGTGATCCACATGGTTTACGTCCATTATCTCTTGGGAAGCTAGGAGATGGTTGGGTTGTAGCCTCTGAAACTTGTGCATTTGATTTAATAGGTGCAGAATTTGTTCGATCTGTTGAACCTGGTGAGTTATTAATTATTAACGATGAGGGTGTAAAATCTGATCGTTTTGTAGATATGGATAAACGTGCAATGTGCGCGATGGAGTACGTTTATTTAGCACGTCCTGATTCTGATATTGATGGTATTAATGTCCACATGGCGCGTAAACGTATGGGTAAACAGCTTGCTCGTGAATGTGCACATATTGAAGCTGATGTTGTAACAGGTGTGCCTGATTCAAGTATTTCAGCAGCAATCGGCTTTGCAGAGGAAAGTGGCATTCCGTATGAGCTAGGTCTTATTAAAAATCGTTATGTAGGTCGTACATTTATCCAGCCGACACAGGAACTACGTGAACGCGGTGTGAAAATGAAGCTTTCTCCAGTTGTTCAAGTCGTAAAAGGTAAACGAGTAGTGATGGTGGATGATTCAATCGTTCGCGGTACAACTTCACGACGTATTGTAAAAATGTTAAAAGATGCAGGGGCGGCAGAAGTTCATGTTGTGATTTCTTCGCCACCTATGACGGATCCTTGCTATTACGGGATCGATACTTCCACACATGAAGAATTGATTGCATCTAGCCACAATGTAGATGAAATACGTGATGTTATAGGAGCTGATTCACTAACATTCCTTTCCGTTGAAGGTATGGTGGAGACGATTGCAAGACCATATGAAGATGAAAACCGTGGATTATGCCTAGCATGCTTTACAGGTAAATATCCAACAGAAATTTTCCCAGATACAATCTTACCGCATGAAAAAGAACTATTACGTTAAGAAAAACATCTAAACACGTCTAGCGATGATGACGAATCTAGATTCAGATGTGCCAAGGCGATTTGGATGATAAGGAGGAACTCTGCGTGTCAAAAGCATATGAACAAGCAGGTGTAAATATTGAAGCAGGCTACGAAGCCGTAAAACGAATGAAGTCTCACGTTGAACGTACAAACCGTCTAGGTGTGATGGGCACGTTCGGTGGTTTTGGTGGTATGTTTGACTTGTCAGAACTAAATCTTAAGGAACCTGTTCTTATTTCAGGTACTGATGGTGTTGGGACAAAACTAAAGTTAGCGTTTATGGTGGACAAGCACGACACGATTGGCGTGGACTGT
This sequence comes from Lysinibacillus sp. RC46, assembly GCF_041262385.1. NCBI lineage: Bacteria > Bacillati > Bacillota > Bacilli > Caryophanales > Bacillaceae > Lysinibacillus > Lysinibacillus sp. RC46. The sequence continues at coordinate 11,374 of NZ_JBGCCF010000013.1, forward strand.
GTTGCGATGTGCGTCAATGATATCGTAGCGCAAGGTGCTGAGCCATTGTACTTTTTAGATTATGTAGCGCTTGGCAAGGCAGAGCCAGCGAAAATTGAGCAAATTGTAAAGGGCGTTGCAGATGGCTGTGTGAAATCTGGTGCGGCATTAATCGGTGGAGAAACGGCAGAGATGCCAGGTCTTTATGAAGAAGATGAGTATGATTTAGCTGGTTTTGCAGTAGGAGCTTGTGAAAAATCTGCCATCGTAACAGGCGAGAACATCGTAGAGGGTGACGTGCTTGTTGGTATTGCTTCAAGTGGGGTGCATTCAAACGGTTACTCATTAGTGCGAAAAATTGTCTTTGCAGATAATCATTACGCAGTTGATTCGATTGTGGAAGGCTACGGGGATCTTGGTCCTATTGGGGAAGCTTTGTTAGTGCCAACAAAATTATATGCGAAACCTGTGCTTGCAGCTTTAAAAGCAGCAGACGTTCATGGCTGTGCACATGTAACTGGCGGTGGTTTTTATGAAAACCTACCACGTATGATGCCAGAAGGTTTAGCAACTGAAATTGACTTAGGATCTTGGCCTGTCTTACGTATTTTCGAGTTTTTAAAAGAAAAAGGCCAGTTAGAGGACAAGGATTTATATAATGTCTTTAACATGGGTATTGGCTTCGTATTAGCTGTACCTGCTGATGAAGTAAATAAAGTCCTTGCTACAGTAGAAGCAAATGGTGAAAAAGCATACAAAATCGGTCGCGTTGTGAAAGGCGAGGGTGTTGTATTCAATGGCTCACATGATGGGAGTTTAGTGTAATGACGGCACCAACTAAAATTGCCGTTTTTGCTTCAGGTAGCGGCAGTAACTTTCAAGCTATTCAAGAGGCCATTGAGCGTGGTGAACTACATGCAAAGATCGAACTTGTTGTCACAGACAAGCCTAGTGCATTTGTAGTGACACGTGCTGAGAACTATAGTATTCCAGTGCTAGCTTTAAGTCCGAAAGAGTTTTCTTCAAAAGCAGATTACGAGACTGCTATTATCGAGGCTCTCCATGAAAGTCATGTAGAATGGATCGTGCTTGCAGGTTATATGCGCTTAATTAGTGAAGTATTACTAACTGCATACCCACAGCGCATCGTGAATATTCACCCTTCACTATTACCGGCTTTCCCTGGTAAAGATGCCATTGGTCAAGCAATGGAACACGGAGTTAAGATAACAGGTGTAACCGTCCATTTTGTAGATGAAGGTATGGACACAGGACCTATTATTGCCCAATCGGCAGTTCAAGTTGTTGAAGGTGACCGTGAGGCAACAGAAACGGCCATTCATAAGGAAGAGCATGGGCTATATACAAAAGCTTTACAGCAATTATTAAAGTAATGGATCGATGAGAGAGTTAGGTCTGAGTGCTTAATCAAAACTTAACTCTGTCCCACCAATAATAGCATGACATATTCGTGGCAAACACGATAAAAATTAGGAGGATTTCGTTGTGACTAAACGTGCATTAATCAGTGTTTCCAATAAAGATGGTATTTTAGAATTTGCAAAGGAACTAGTAGCATTAGGTTATGAAATTTTATCAACTGGTGGTACGAAAAAAATGTTACAAGACAATAATGTTGCCGTAACAGCAGTAGATGAAGTAACTAAATTCCCTGAAATTTTAGATGGTCGTGTAAAAACTTTAAATCCAATGATTCACGGTGGACTATTAGGAAAGTTTGACGATGCTTCTCATCAAGCACAAATGAATGAGCATGGAATTGAGCCAATTGAGATTGTATGTGTTAATCTTTATCCGTTTGTTGAAACAATTTCAAAGCCTAATGTAACATGGGATGACGCTATCGAAAATATTGATATCGGTGGTCCAACAATGTTACGTTCTGCAGCAAAAAACCATCAATATGTAACAGTAATTGTGGATAGCAATGACTATACGAATGTATTAGAGGAACTTAAAGCTAATGGTGCTACGACAATTGAAACACGTCGTAAGTTAGCTGCAAAAGTTTTCCGTCACACAGCCGCTTATGATTCATATATATCAAACTACTTAACAGAAGAAGAGTTCCCAGAGAGCTTAACAATGACATATGAATTAAAACAAAACTTACGCTATGGTGAAAATCCTCATCAAAAAGCAGCGTTCTATCAAAAACGTCTAGGCTCAGATTTTTCATTAGCTTATGCTACGCAATTACATGGTAAAGAATTATCATACAACAATATTCAAGACGGTAATGCCGCATTGCAAATTGTCAAAGAGTTTGAAATGCCTGCAGCAGTAGCTGTAAAGCACATGAACCCTTGTGGTGTTGGAACGGGCGCAACATTAGAAGAAGCGTTTGATAAAGCGTATGAAGCAGATCAAACATCTATTTTCGGTGGTATTATTGCTTTAAATATGGAAGTAGATGCAGCAACTGCTGAAAAATTAAGCCATATCTTCTTAGAAATTATCATCGCACCAGCTTTCTCTCAAGAAGCACTTGATATTTTAACGAAGAAGAAAAATATTCGCTTATTAACAATTCCTTTCGAGCAAGCAAAACAAGACAAATTCAATGTTGTATCAGTTGAAGGTGGTCTTCTTGTACAAGAACCAGATCGCTACGGTTTTTCTAATGCAGATATTAAAGTTGTTACAGACCGTGAACCAACAGCACAAGAATGGGAAGCATTACAACTTGGCTGGGCAGTTGTGAAGCACGTTAAATCTAACGCTATCGTTGTGACAGATTCTCAAATGACACTTGGCGTTGGTGCTGGTCAAATGAACCGTGTTGGAGCAGCTAAAATCGCATTTGAGCAAGCGGGCGAAAAAGCAAAAGGTGCAGCATTAGCATCAGATGCATTCTTCCCAATGAGCGATACTGTAGAAGCAGCTGCAGCGGCTGGTATTACAGCCATTATTCAACCAGGTGGCTCTATCAAAGATCAGGATTCAATCGATAAAGCGAATGAATACGGCATTGCGATGGTATTCACTGGCGTACGTCATTTCAAGCACTAAAATATCCAAAAACTAGACCGAGATGGCAACATCTCGGTCTTACGCACAAAGAGGAGGATTCCCTAAAATGAAAGTATTAGTCATTGGAAGCGGCGGTCGAGAACATGCTATCGCCAAACAATTTAGTATTTCACCATCTGTTAATAAAGTATTTGTAGCACCTGGTAATGATGGCATGAGGGGCGATGCGGAAATCGTTGCTATTGATACTATGGATTTTGCAGGTCTTGCACAATTTGCAAAAGAAAATGCAGTAGATTTAACCTTTGTAGGACCTGAGCAACCACTTGCTGAAGGCATCGTTGATTTCTTTACTGCCCGTGGCTTACGAACATTTGGTCCAACAAAGGCAGCAGCACAAATCGAAAGCAGTAAATCGTACGCGAAAGATATTATGAATAAATATAATATCCCAACAGCAGCCCATGAAACGTTTACTGAAGCTGCAAAGGCTATAGCCTATATTAAAGAGCAAGGTGCACCAATCGTTATCAAAGCAGATGGGTTAGCAGCTGGTAAAGGTGTAGTTGTCGCAATGACAGAAGACGAAGCAATTGAAGCAGTAGAAGATATGATTGGGAACCAACGTTTTGGTGAATCCTCTTCTCGTGTTGTCATTGAAGAATTCCTAGATGGGGAAGAATTCTCCTTTATGTCATTTGTTCATAAAGGTCAGATTTATCCAATGGTGATTGCTCAAGACCATAAACGTGCTTATGATGGCGATAAAGGACCAAATACAGGTGGTATGGGAGCCTATTCACCAGTACCTCAAATCTCGCAAGAAGTAGTGGATGATGCATTTAAGACGGTTGTTGAACCGACCGTGAAAGGTATGGAGGCAGATGGTGAATCGTTTACAGGGATTTTATATGCAGGTTTGATTTTAACGAAAAATGGTCCAAAAGTGATTGAGTTTAATGCACGCTTTGGAGATCCTGAAACGCAAGTAGTTTTACCACGTATGACATCTGATTTTGGTGCATTTATGACAGCCTTGATGGATGAAAAGCCATTTGATCTGCAATGGTCCGAAGAAGCAATGCTAGGCGTAGTAATTGCTGCTGAAGGTTATCCAGGGGACGTTGAAAAAGGAAGTGCATTACCTAACCTAGAGGCTCTATCAGCTTCACACGCGGTATTCCATGCGGGTACAAAGTCTGTAGATGAAAACTTTGTTGGTAACGGTGGCCGAGTTTTATTAGTAGGAGCAAAGGCATCTACTTTAAAAGAAGCACAAGAAAAAGTATACGCAGGTATTGCAACTGAAAAATGGAACAATTTCTTCTACCGCAAAGATATCGGTTGGCGCACATTTAAATAATAGTTGTGTAACTATAGAGTTATAATTGCCCGATAAAATTTGTTTTCATTTTACTTAAGCTTATCACTATAGCGTGGGGTTGATTTCCGTTCCGACTGGGCGCTTTGTTGCTGCCGCTACGTTAGCACTACGCTTTCGCACAGAGCAAAGCTTCCTGGGGGCGTCCGATGAGCCGCTTGGGGCAACAGGATGTTGGTCACGAAGGCGTTATCACAGGACGTGATGACTTTAGCCTTCGTTCCCCTATATGCTCGCTCCAGGGTCTCGGGCCAACACGATGTTGGTCACGAAGGCGTTATCACAGGACGTGATGGTTTTAGCCTTCGTTCCTCTATCCGCTGATCCCCAAGGAGTCGCCCAGTCTCCACTCCAATCAACTTATATACAAAGCATATGTTTTAATAAATGTCCTCTCAAACTTTTAGTATAAATCTAATTGGAAGAAGCTGTTTTTCCGTTGCGATCTACTAAATGATTAGTAAAATATATCAAGCGTGTTGATTAGGGAAATATAGGTTTATTATTGAGTGATAAAAGGATTTTTTTGTTGATATTTTGCAAAGTATGCCCATTTTAACTGATTGTAGCGGAGGGCTACTCGACTCCCGCGGGAAAGCGAGACAGACGAGACCCTGCACGGAGCGCAGCGGAGGAAGCGGCTCGTCGCTCGCCCGCAGGAAAGCGAGTAGCCCGTAGCGGAAATCAGAGCCTTCTAATTAATTAGGACGGATAAGAATGGTTAAACAACACACTTGAAATTAAATATTTTAATCATTCAATGAAACTTCTTATTGTTTTCAAACGTATGATTTAAAAAGGGTGAGAGCCGTCTCAACTGTACAGTTGAGACGGCTCCTTTGACTAAGAAGGATTTTGAGCTTTATTTGTAGAATTTTTACTTTCTGAGGAATTTTGATTTGAAGTGCTGGAGTCAGATTGCTTTGATGCAGTTGCATTTGATCCTGACGTATTTCCAGATATAACAGAGGAGAAATCCTTCATGAGTTTACCGATTTGTTCAGATGACATAGAATTTTGGCCGCTGAACATACTTTGCATAGAAGAGTTGCCGGTGCTATTGTTGCTGTTGCTCATAGAGCTCTCCATAGTAGAGCACAGTAAAGCTTTCGTTGGGCAATACTTAAAGATACCCTCAGCCATTTTAAAGGCACCAAATGCAATCATCAATCGACCTTTCGTACATTCAGGATTTCTTGAGACTTTAGCGATACCAAATGCCGTTAAACTTACACCCATGGCAAAGCGACAAAAGGCATTTTTTTCGCTTAAATTCGATTCTTGCATCATAATATTTCCTCCTTTAGTCATTGTGGAAAAAATAAAGCGGGGTGCACTTTGTTTTATGAAAGTGCTGTGTTACGATTGAAACAAGATGATTGCATAAAGCATTAATTTTATGACAAAAAGCGTTTATGCAGTAGTAGTATGTGATTTCGCGTAGGATTTACACAATGAAATTTTACGTAATTTAGGAAGGGGCGAATAGAATGGATCCAGTATGGAAAATTACAGAATTACGTCAACAATTAGCTGTAATTGATGGAAAAAAAGCACCGGATATTGTATTAAAAAATGCACGTTATTTACATAGCATGCTCAAACAATGGATAGTAGGGAACATTTGGATTTTAGGAGATCGTATTGTCTATGCTGGTGATAGAATGCCTCCGTTATTAGAAGGGACCGAAGTGGTCGATTGTATGAATAAAACCATTGTACCAGGATATATTGAGCCGCATGTTCATCCGTTCCAGTTATACCATCCGCAATCTTTTGCAGATTTTTGTGGACAACTTGGAACTACAGCTTTTATTTCAGATAATTTAAGCTTCGTTTTATCTTTAGAAAATAAGAAAGCGTTTTCAATACTGGATGATTTGAAAAAGCTACCGTTTTCATTTTATTGGTGGACTCGTTTTGATTCGCAAACTGAAATGGAACAGGAGGAAGAGATTTTTTCTAATACGTCCATTTTAGAATGGTTGGAACGAGATGATGTTTTACTTGGAGGAGAATTAACGGGCTGGCCAAGGTTGTTACATGGTGATGACCAAATGCTCTATCGCATGCAAATGGCTAAGGGCTACGGGAAAAAAATAGAAGGGCATTTCCCTGGTGCATCTGAACGAACTTTAGCACGTATGAAGCTACTTGGTGCAGATGGTGATCATGAAGCTATGACAGTGGAAGAAGTAGAACGACGTATTATGCAAGGATATGCTGTAACGCTACGTCATTCTTCAATACGTCCAGACCTACCAGATCTATTAAAGGGAATAGTTGAAAAAGAACTACCTATTTTTGATCATTTAATGATGACAACAGATGGTTCACCACCTTCTTTTCATGAGGATGGTGTAATGGATAAATGTATTCAAGTAGCTTTAGATGCAGGTGTAGCGCCAATAGATGCTTATCAAATGGCTTCCTATAATGTGGCACGTTATTATAATATGTCCAACTTACATGGCTTTATCGCAACAGGTCGATTTGCCTCCCTAAATATTTTACAAGATGAATGGCATCCAGTTCCTGAGAGCGTACTTTCGAAGGGTGTTTGGTTAAAACGCAATGGAGAACAAGTGCAAAAACTTGCTGAAATTGATTATTCAGCGTTACCTGCATTTGACTTAGATTTTTCATTAACATCTCATGATTTTCAATTCTCGATGCCGTTTGGAATTGAGTTAGTAAATGATGTTATTACGAAACCATATAACTCATTAATTACTAGAGAAGGGCAGCTTGCAGATCATGATGAATGTTATTTAATGCTTATGAATAGAGATGGCAATTGGCATGTTAACACGATGATTAAAGGTTTTGCTACTAGTGTTCAAGGGTTTGCCTCATCTTATTCGAATACAGGCGATATTTTACTGATCGGAAAAAATAAAGACGATATGATCAAAGCCTTTGAGGAAATGAAGGCAATGCGTGGTGGTATTGTCCTTGTTGAAAAAGGTGAAGTAATTGCTACCGTTCCTTTAACAATTGGCGGTCTTTTATATGATGGAGATGTGAAGGAACTAGCAGAAAAAGAGAAGTTCTTAAAGCAAGCATTAGCAGAACGTGGTTACCACTTAGGAGACGCAATTTATTCTTTACTATTCTTACAATCGACACATTTACCATATATCCGTATAACGCCAAAAGGGATTTTTGATGTTATGAAGAATAAGTTATTATTACCAGCAGTGATGCGTTAATTGAAGTTTCCCTATGGTAGATGTAATTGATAAAAGGAGAGTAATGCTTGTGTTCAAATCGAAGAAACTATTTATCGCAATGGCTTTTAGCACCTTATTGATAGGAGGATGTTCAAAAGATTCGTCGGAAGTGAAGAAAGATGATACGAGCAAGGTTGACGATGGAACTGCTATTGAAGAGCCTGTTCAAGAAGGAGCGTTTGTTGCTCCGTTAACAGGTGAAGCTGTGAAGGAAGAAATTACACAACGTCCAATTATTGTTACCGTTAATAATCACCCGAAAGCACGTCCACAATCAGGAATAGAAGCGGCAGATATCATTTATGAAATGCTGGCAGAAGGCAATGTTACGCGTTTATTAGCAGTTTATCAAAGTGAACTGCCAGAAAATGTAGGGCCTGTTCGTAGTGCTCGATCTTATTTTGTTGATCTTGCAAAAAGCTATGGTGCATTTTACGTAGCACATGGTTATAGCCCAGAGGCAAAATCGATGCTTACTAATAATGTAGTCGACAATATAAATGGTATGGATTATGATGGCACACTTTTTAAGCGTTCAAAAGACCGTGTTGCTCCACACAACTCGTATATTACGTCTGAAAATATAGTAAATGGAGCGGAAAAAGTGGGCGCTTCAATGAGTTACCATGAAAAAGTACATGAGGCTTTTTATGAACCCGATGAACGTGGTAAAATAGGCAATGAAACAAGTCGAGTGGACATTTACTACGGAAATAGTGAGTATTTCCATAATTCGTATTTGTATGATAAGCAAAGTAATCGTTATGGACGACAATCGGCTGGCGTTGACACAAAGGATATGTTAACAGGCGATACATTATCATTTTCAAATGTTCTATTTTTTGAAATGAAACATCGAACGATTGATAATGAGGGGCGCCAAGATATTGATTTAACTTCTGGTGGAAATGCGTATGTATTTCAAAATGGCTATATGAGAGAAGTCAAATGGGCTAATATTGATGGAATACCAATGGCTGTAGAAGAGTCTGGGGAGCTTGTGAAGTTAGTACCAGGGAAGTCTTGGATTCATTTCGTACCAACTTCACCAGGGTTACAAGCAATGGTGAAAACGCAGCCTTAAAGGGAGGAAGATTGCATGCAAATCGAAAAAATTCGAGGGCATCAAACAGATCAATTATTTAAAGCAGTGTTAGAGCTGAAAGACATCGAAGAATGCTATAAATTTTTTGATGATTTATGTACGATTAGTGAAATTCAATCGCTGGCACAACGCTTTGAGGTTGCGCATTTACTACGTTTAAAGAAAACCTACGAATCCATTAAAAAGGAAACAGGTGCAAGTACAGCAACTATTTCGCGTGTACGTCGTTGCTTTGATTACGGGAATGATACATATGATGAAATGTTAGGTCGTTTGTATCCAGATGAAAAGCCGTTTCAAGCACCAAAAGAATAGTAGGTAAAGGGGCTGGGTAGAGTTTTTACCCAGTCTTTTTCATTTTTTTGTAGACAGTCATAAGCTATACTTGTAAACGAATAGATAGAAAATGATAGGTGGTAAAATAGATGGATTATTTAGAATGGAGACATGTGTTCAAGCTAGACCCAGCTAAAGATATTTCAGATGAGGCACTAGAAAAAATTTGTGAATCAGGTACAGATGTTATTATAGTTGGCGGAACAGACGGTGTAACTTTAGATGGTGTATTAGATTTACTTGTTCGTGTAAGACGCTTTGAAGTACCAATAGCGCTTGAAATTTCTGCGATTGATTCAGTAACACCAGGTTATGACTATTATTTCATTCCAACTGTGTTGAATAGTGACGATCCAAAGTGGATTAAAAATTTACACCATGAAGCCATTAAAGAATATGGAGATATTATGGTATGGGATGAACTAGTCGCTGAAGGTTATTGTATTTTAAACCCGAATTGTAAAGTAGCGGAAGTAACGAATGCGAAAACTGATTTATCTATTGATGATGTTGTTGCCTACGCACGTATGGCTGAAAATTTCTTTAGACTACCTGTATTTTATGTAGAGTATAGCGGTACTTATGGGGATATTGAGGTTGTAAGTGCTGTGAAAAATGAACTGAAAAATACGCGACTGTTTTACGGTGGCGGTATTACATCTGCTAAGCAAGCAGCAGAAATGGCAAAATATGCAGATACAGTAGTAGTTGGTAATATTATTTACGAAGATTTAAAAGCTGCACTTGCGACTGTTAAGGCTGTAAAAAATAATATATAATGTAAGAACAAATGTTTGTAAGGCGGTGCGGAATGGAGCAGTTAACGAAAAACTTATTAGCAGGTATGAATCCTGAGCAGGAAAATGCGGTTAAAACAACTGAGGGACCGCTTCTAATTATGGCGGGTGCTGGATCAGGGAAGACACGTGTATTGACACATCGTATAGCATACTTAGTAATTGAAAAAGAAGTATACCCATCAAAGATTTTAGCAATTACATTTACAAATAAAGCTGCACGTGAAATGCGTGAGCGTATAGATGGCATACTAGGTAACGGAACTGGCGATAGTATGTGGGTATCGACATTCCACTCAATGTGTGTGCGTATTTTACGACGTAATATCGATCAGCTTGGAATATCACGTAACTTTTCAATTTTAGATTCTACTGATCAGCTATCAGTTATTAAAAATGTTATGAAGGATGAAAATATTGATACTAAGCGTTTTGAACCTCGTGCGATTTTAAATGCGATTAGTTCAGCAAAAAACGAATGTAAAAATGCGGACGATTATGCAGGTCAAATAAATGAAAATAATCCTTACGAAAAAACGATTGCACGTGTTTATAAAGGTTATGAAAAAAGATTACGTCGCAATCAATCACTCGATTTTGATGATTTAATTATGACAACTATTACATTATTCAATCGTGTACCAGAAGTGCTTGAATACTATCAAAACAAATTCCAATATATTCATGTAGATGAATATCAAGATACGAATAAATCCCAATATTTACTCGTTCAGTTGCTTGCCAAGAAATTTAAAAATATTTGTGTTGTAGGTGATTCAGACCAATCGATTTATCGTTGGCGTGGTGCGGATATTGGTAATATTCTTTCATTCGAAAAGGATTATCCAAATGCTAAGGCCATTATGCTTGAGCAAAATTATCGTTCAACAAAACGCATCCTACAAGCGGCAAATGACGTCATTCAAAATAATACAACACGTTATCCAAAAGAACTGCGTACAGAAAATGCAGAGGGTGAAAAAATCGTGTTGTACAAATCGTATAACGAGCAAGAGGAAGCGCAATTCGTTGTACAAACAATTCAACAGCTTATTCAAAAAGAAAATCGTACGTTTGATGACTTTGCGATACTATATCGTACAAATGCTCAGTCCCGTGTGATGGAGGAAGTGCTTGTTAAGTCCAATATGGCTTATCAAATAGTTGGTGGTACTAAGTTCTATGATCGTAAAGAGATTAAGGATTTACTTGCCTACTTACGCCTTATTGCCAATAATGATGATGATTTATCACTCGCACGTGTTATTAATGAGCCAAAGCGTAGTATCGGTGCAACTTCCTTTGAAAAAATGGCGCGCTATGCGATTGAACAGGAGCGCTCTATTTTTGATGCCATGAATGATCTTGTATTCATGGGTCTTTCAGGGAAGGCTGCTAATTCAGCTGAGCAATTTTATGCAATGATTAAAGGCTTTACAGAGATGCAAGAATATTTATCGGTGACAGAAATTGTAGAGCAGGTCATTGACAAATCTGGTTATCGAGCAATGCTACAAAATGAAAAGACGATTGAAGCGGAAAGCCGCTTAGAAAATATTGAAGAGTTTTTATCAGTAACAAAGGCTTTTGAAGAGCGTAGTGATGATAAAAGCTTAATTGCCTTTTTAACTGATTTAGCGCTAATTGCAGATATTGATGCACTTGATAAAGATGACACATCGAAGGGCAACATTATTTTAATGACAATGCATGCTGCAAAGGGCTTAGAATTCCCTATTGTCTTTATCATTGGAATGGAGGAAAATATCTTCCCGCATTCTCGTTCACTTGATGATATGGATGAAATGGAAGAAGAAAGACGATTAATGTATGTCGGCGTGACACGTGCAGAGGAACGCTTATATTTAACGAGTGCGCAAAGTCGTACGATTTTTGGTCGTTCTAGTTACAACAATGTGTCGCGTTTCTTAAGTGAAATTTCGGAAGATATTACAGAATCAATTTCCAAAGGTGGTTCGAAGCCTGAAGTTCCGTTTGCCTCTAGTAATCGTTCAGCAGGCGGCTATCAAAAACGTACTCTTGGAGCGGTTCAGAAAACACAGCCTGCAACTGCTCGTTTACAAACAACCGGTGGAGACCAATTTGGCTGGAAGGCTGGAGACAAAGCGATCCATAAAAAATGGGGAACAGGTATGGTTGTTAGTGTAAAAGGTGAGGGTGATAGTACAGAGCTAGATATTGCCTTTCCACAACCTATTGGTATTAAGCGATTACTAGCACAATTTGCACCTATTGAAAAAGGGTAAGCGGAGGAACTTAAATGAACGAAATTGAACAGCGCGTTGTGGAGTTAAATAAATTATTACACGAATACGGTCATGCCTATTACGTGTTGGATAAACCTGTCGTAGCAGATAGTGTTTATGACCAATTATTACATGAGCTTATTGCATTAGAGGAAGCGAATCCGTCACTTATTTACCTAGATTCACCTACGCAGCGTGTAGGCGGGGCAGTGGTAGAAGGCTTTAAGAAGGTGACTCACGATTACCCGATGCTAAGTCTATCAAACGCTTTTAATGAAGAAGACTTACGTGAATTTGACCGTAAAGTACGTCAAGCAATCGGTGATAACTTTTCCTATGTTTGCGAGCTGAAAATTGATGGTCTTGCCATTTCATTAAAATACGAAAATGGCGTTTTTGTACAAGGAGCAACGCGAGGAGACGGTGTTGTAGGGGAAGATATTACAGCAAATTTAAAAACGATTCGAGCAATACCTCTTCGATTGAAGGAACCACTTACAATTGAAGTACGTGGTGAGGCATATATGCCTAAAAAATCATTTGAAAAATTAAATACCCTACGTGCTGAAAATGGAGAGGAATTATTCGCTAATCCACGAAATGCAGCTGCCGGCTCTTTACGCCAGTTAGATCCTAAAATAGCAGCGAGTCGTCAACTATCAACCTTTATTTATGCAATTGGGGGAGATGGCGAGGCATACGGTATTGACGGTCATGCAGAGATGCTCGATTATTTAGAAGGACTAGGCTTCCCATCAAACAAAGAGCGTCAACGCTGCTCAACAATTGAAGATGTACTAGCCTTTATCGAAAAATGGACTGAAAATCGTCCGAATTTAGCCTATGAAATTGACGGTATTGTTATTAAGGTGGATCGCTATGCGCAACAGGATGAGCTTGGTTATACAGCAAAGAGTCCACGTTGGGCAATTGCTTACAAATTCCCTGCTGAGGAAGTAGTGACAACATTACTTGATATTGATTTAACGGTTGGTCGTACAGGTGTTGTTACACCAACTGCTATTTTATCGCCTGTTCAAGTGGCAGGTACGACAGTTCAACGTGCGTCATTACACAATGAGGATTTAATTCGAGAAAAAGATATTCGACTAGGTGATTCAGTCATTATCCGAAAAGCTGGAGATATTATTCCTCAAGTTGTAGGTGTAATACTAGAACAGCGCCCTGAGGACTCAGTGCCATATGTAATGCCTGAAAGTTGTCCAGTTTGTGATAGCGAGCTTATTCGTATCGAAGGAGAAGTGGCATTACGCTGTGTAAATCCGGCATGTTTTGCACAAATTGCGGAGAGCATTAAATATTTCGTATCGCGTAATGCTATGAATATTGACGGTCTTGGTGATAAAGTCGTTGAGCAATTATTACGTGCAGATTTAATTCATGATATTTCTGATCTGTATCACTTAACTGTAGAACAGCTTGTCGGGCTTGAGCGTATGGGAGAAAAATCAGCGACGAATTTAGTGAGTGCTATTCAGGCTTCCAAAGAAAATTCGATGGAGCGTTTACTAATTGGATTAGGGATACGACATGTTGGCGAAAAAGCAGCAAAAATTGTTTCAGAGGAGTTTGAAACGATGGAAGCAGTGATGGCAGCAACAGAGGAGCAACTAGTGGCGATTCATGAAATTGGCGATAAAATGGCTTCATCGCTTGTCGAGTATTTTTCAAATGAGGATGCACGTGCAGTCATTGGACGCCTTGCTGAAGTAGGTGTCAATATGACATATAAAGGTAAAAAGATAGAAGTAGCTGTTGGGGATAATCCTTTTGCGGGCAAAACAATCGTATTAACTGGTAAACTTGAGCAATTGACACGTAACGAAGCAAAGGCGAAAATAGAAGAGTTAGGTGGTATTGTTTCAGGCAGTGTCAGCAAAAAAACTGATCTTGTCATTGCAGGAGCAGATGCGGGTTCTAAACTAGCAAAAGCCGAGCAATTAGGTATTGAAGTTTGGAATGAAGATAGCCTGATCGAACAGCTTAACCTCGTAAAATAATGGGAAATATCAGACTCGTCACCAAAAGTTGTGGATGACATTTGTTAAAATGTATACTTTATATAAGTTGATTGGAGTGGAGACTGGGCGACTCCTTGGGGATCAGCAATAGAGGAACGAAGGCTAAAATCATCACGTCCTGTGATAACGCCTTCGTGACCAACATCGTGTTTGGCCCGAGACCCTGCAGCGCTAGCGGATGTTTTCTGTGCGAAAGCGAAGCGTCAGCAACAACAAATGTTTTCTGTAGCGAAAGCAAAGCAGCAGCTACAAATGTTTTCTGTGCGAAAGCGTAGCGTCAGCAACAAAGCGCCCAGTCGGAACAGAAATCAACCACACGTTATGGTGATGAGCCAAATATTATAGTAAAGTATGATGAAGTCATACCCACTTGGTGGAGAATAGAGGCATTATATATATGTCTCTTTCTGCCCATAGGTAGGGTATGAACAATTCGTCGAGCAGAATTTGGTTTACAGTAAAGGAGTATAAAAATAATGAAGTCATTTCGACTCATTCCAGCAATTGTCGCTGCTGCAATGCTAGTCGGCTGTGTGCCTTCTAATAAGAAGGAAACAGAGCTTACACAGGAGACGCAACAGGAAAAAGCGGAAACAACGATTATTCCAAGCATACAGATTGATGATTCATACTATAGAACGCTAACACCTTATAAACAAAGTGCTAGCAGAGGATTAGTAGTTTCAAATATCTTTACGAAATATGATATGAAGGAAGTAGAAACAGGTTTAATGCGACTTTCTCAAAATGAGTTTGACACAGAAAACTACTTCTTCCAAGAGGGGCAATATTTAGCGGAAAGCACAGTGACAGATTGGCTTGCACGTAGTTCACAAACGAAGGAAGGTTTAAATCCTCCAACGACGGACTCAATGCCAGCAGAAGAACGTGCAACTAAGGCCCCAATCTATTTATCACATATTGTTGAGCAAAATTATTTAACAAAAACTAGTGATAATAAAGTGAAATTAGGCGGTATTTCGATAGGACTTTCCTTAAACTCTATTTATTACTATCAAAAAGAAAAATATGGAGAGTACTATGAGCAACCAATTCCGGAGGCAAAACTCATTGAGCAAGGAAAGAAAATGGCCGCTGAAATTGTATCCCGCCTAAGAACTCGTGATGAATTGAAAGATATACCGATTGTAGTAGGCTTGTTTAAACAAAAAGCTCGCAATGACATTATTCCAGGAACGTATTTTAGCTATGGCGTAGCAAAAGCAGGACAAAACGACGTAGCTAATTGGAAAGGTATCGACGAAGAATATGTATTATTCCCAACGAGTGAATCACAGGATGTATACAGAGATGTTAGCAATAACTTTAAGAATTTTAAACAAGATGTAGATAAATACTTTTCTAATTATACTAGTGTAATAGGAACAGGCTTCTATCAAGATAAAAAAATTCAAAAGCTAACGATTGAAGTGCCAATCCAATTCTACGGCAAGTCTGAAATAATAGGCTTTACTCAATATTTAACAGGTGTTTTGATCAATCAATTTGATAACATCAATGTTGAAGTAAATATTACCTCAATAAATGGTCCAGAGGCATTGATCGTAAAGAATGCCAGCGAAAAGGAACCATACGTCCATATCTATTAAAATATAGTCAGCCTCGCGCTGACTATATTTTTTATGGGAAGAAAAATGAGTTCGTTGGAAGAATTAATCAGAGTGTTGGATAGACTCTTTAGAGTGAAAGCGACGGATAGATACCCGGAGCGACGGATAAAGTCTACG
The DNA here is from genome assembly GCF_041262385.1 of Lysinibacillus sp. RC46. Taxonomy (NCBI): domain Bacteria; kingdom Bacillati; phylum Bacillota; class Bacilli; order Caryophanales; family Bacillaceae; genus Lysinibacillus; species Lysinibacillus sp. RC46. Next base: position 27,256 of record NZ_JBGCCF010000013.1, read on the forward strand.
AATCGACGGAAAGAAACAAGAGCGACGGATAGCCCTGCCGAAGAGACGGATAGAAAAGGGAAAGCGACGGAAAGATTCGTCAGAGCGACGGATAAAGTCTTCGAAAAGACGGAAAGAAACAAGAGCGACGGATAGTCCCGCCGAAGAGACGGATAGAAAAGCGAAAGCGACGGAAAGATTCGTCAGAGCGACGGATAAAGTCTTCGAATCGACGGAAAGCCTCCCTGTCTCAAGAGCGCAGCACACAACCCATGCCCTACTCCTGAAAAGCGAAGTCTATATGAAGGACTCGAAAAGCAGTCCCTAAAGACAACACTTCGTCATAGTAGTGAAAGTTTCTTTATTTTTGGTGAAAGTTGTGATTTTTAATATGAAAAATGTTATGATTACTTGCATGGTTAACTTTATTCAACCCTATTGTTATCGATAAAAACAATGAATTGAGTGAGTATTCGGAGGTGTGAAAAATGGCAAAATTAACAAAAGAAGAAGTTAAACACGTTGCAAATTTAGCACGTCTTGCAATTACGGAAGAGGAAGCAGAGAAATTTGCTGAACAGCTTGGTAAAATTACAGACTTCGCAGAGCAACTAAACGAGTTAGATACAACGAATGTTGAACCAACAACTCATGTTTTACCATTAGTAAACGTAATGCGTGAAGATGTGGCAACAAAAGGCTTAGACCGTGAAGTAATGATGTTAAACGTAAAAGAACAAGAAGATGGTCAAGTAAAAGTACCAGCTATCATGTAATACTAAAACATAGGAGGATTCCTCATGACGTTATTTGAACGTTCAGCAAAGGAGCTACAAGCTGACATTAAAGCGGGTAACCTAACAATCGCTGATTTAACAAAAGAAGCATACGAACGTGTGGCAAAGCTTGACGGCGATGTACAAGCTTTCCTTGCTTCAAACGAAGAAAAAGCAACTGCACAAGCAGCTGAAATGGATAAAGTGCCATTTGAAGAGCGTGGACCACTTTTTGGTCTCCCTATCGGTGTTAAAGACAACATCGTGACAGAAGGTTTAGAAACAACTTGTGCTTCTAAAATTCTAGAAGGCTTTATGCCAATTTATGATGCAACAGTAGTTAAAAAGCTACGCGAAGCTGGTATGGTCACTATCGGTAAATTAAACATGGACGAGTTTGCAATGGGTTCTTCAAATGAAAACTCGTACTATAAAACAACAAAAAATCCATGGAATTTAAACCATGTACCAGGTGGATCTTCAGGTGCGTCTGCAGCAGCAGTAGCAGCAGGTGAAGTACCATTCTCACTTGGTTCTGATACAGGTGGTTCAATCCGTCAACCAGCAGCATATTGCGGTGTTGTAGGGATGAAGCCTACATATGGTCGTGTATCTCGCTTTGGTCTAGTTGCATTTGCATCTTCTTTAGATCAAATCGGACCAATTACACGTAATGTTGAAGATAACGCCCTTTTACTTGAAGCAATCGCAGGATTAGATGCAAACGATTCAACTTCTGCAGACGTAGAAGTACCAAACTACGCAGCAGCCCTTACAGGTGACGTAAAAGGCTTACGTATCGCTGTGCCAAAAGAATTCCTTGGTGAAGGTGTTGGCGAAGCAGCACGACAATCAGTGCTTGAAGCATTAGAAGTATTAAAAGGCTTAGGTGCTACAGTAGAAGAAGTATCACTTCCTCATTCGAAATACGCACTTGCAGCATACTATATTCTTTCTTCTTCTGAAGCGTCTTCTAACCTTTCTCGTTTTGATGGGATCCGTTATGGTTTCCGTGCAGAAAATGTTAATAATTTGATGGACCTTTATAAAGAAACACGTGCACAAGGCTTTGGCGATGAAGTAAAACGTCGTATCATGCTTGGTACTTACTCGCTAAGTGCAGGTACGTATGATGCTTACTACAAAAAAGCTCAACAAGCACGTACACTTATCAAAGCAGACTACGACAAAGTATTTGAAGACTTTGACGTAATTATTGGACCAACTTCTCCAACACCAGCATTCAAAATTGGTGAAAACGTCGATGATCCAATGACGATGTATGCAAATGATATTTTAACGATTCCTATGAACTTAGCTGGTGTGCCAGCCATCTCAATCCCATGTGGTATTGAAAATGGTCTACCACTAGGCCTACAAATTATCGGTAAATATTTCGATGAAGCAACAATTTACCGTGTAGCTCATGCTTTTGAACAAGCAACGGAGTTCCATAAACAAGTTCCTCAAATTTGGGAGGGAAAATAACATGAACTTTGAAACAGTCATTGGTTTAGAAGTACACGTTGAGTTAAAAACGAACTCAAAAATCTTCTCACCAGCACCAGCTCATTTTGGTGCTGAACCAAATACAAATACTACAGTTATCGACCTAGGCTATCCTGGTGTCCTACCTGTACTTAATAAAAATGTTGTAGATTTCGCAATGCGTGCAGCACTTGCACTAAATATGGAAATCGAACAAGAAACAAAATTTGACCGTAAAAACTACTTCTATCCAGATAATCCGAAAGCTTATCAAATTTCTCAATTTGATAAGCCAATCGGTAAAAACGGCTGGGTTGATATCGAAGTAGATGGTTATACAAAACGTATTGGTATTACACGTCTTCATATGGAAGAAGATGCTGGTAAACTGTCTCACAGTGGCGACCACTCTTTAGTTGACTTTAACCGTCAAGGTACACCACTTGTAGAAATCGTTTCTGAGCCAGATATTCGCACACCAAACGAAGCGTATGCGTATCTTGAAAAAGTAAAATCAATCATCCAATATGCAGATGTTTCAGACTGTAAAATGGAAGAGGGATCTTTACGTTGTGATGCCAACATCTCAATCCGCCCATACGGTCAAGAAGAATTCGGTACGAAAACAGAGCTTAAAAACCTGAACTCTTTCAACTATGTTCGCCGTGGTTTAGAGCACGAAGAATTACGCCAAGCTGATGTCCTTCTTTCAGGTGGGGTAATTGATCAAGAAACTCGTCGTTTCGATGAAAAAACAGGTAAAACAATTCTTATGCGTGTGAAAGAAGGAACAGATGATTATCGTTACTTCCCAGAGCCAGACTTAGTTCGTCTATCAATCGATGATGAATGGTTAGAACGAGTAAAATCAGAAATTCCAGAGCTACCAGATGCTCGTAAAAAACGCTATGTTGAAGAATTAGGCTTAACACCATATGATGCAGGAGTTCTTGTTATTTCAAAAGAAATCTCAGACTTCTTCGAGGCAATGGTAGCTAAAGATGCGGATGCAAAGCTTTCAGCAAACTGGCTTATGGGTGATGTTTCTGCCTATCTAAACGCAGAACAAAAAGACCTTAAAGATACTGCATTAACACCAGAAAACCTTGCAGAAATGGTGAAATTAATCACTGACGGTACAATTTCTTCTAAGATCGGTAAAAAAGTATTTGCTGAATTAGTAGAAAAAGGCGGTTCTGCAGGAGAAATCGTTAAAGCAAAAGGTTTAGTTCAAATTTCTGATGAAGGTGCATTACTTGCTATCGTTACAGAAGTTCTAGACAACAATGCACAATCAATCGAAGACTTCAAAAACGGTAAGGATCGCGCTATCGGCTTCTTAGTTGGTCAAATTATGAAAGCTACTAAAGGTCAAGCGAACCCACCAATGGTCAATAAATTATTACAACAAGAAATTGCAAAACGTTAATTGCAATTACAATAGAAGGCCAAGAGAGCAAATTCGTTTTCTTGGCTTTTTATTTTAAAAAATATACATACAAAAGACTCTTTGGGGTATCTATAACAAGATAAAATGCCCCCATTACCATAAAGTATCAACAGGTAGTAGTTTAGAAAGGTTACATATTGACCTTTCCGAAGTGGAGTTATATTAAAAAACGGCTCATTGAACTTAATTTTATGGTTCATCACCAAAAGTTGTGGATGACTTTTGTTAAAACGTCTACTATGTAAATAAGTTGATTGGAGTGGAGGCTGGGCGACTCCTTGGGGATTAGCGATAGAGGAACGAAGGCTAAAACCATCACATCCTGTGATAACGCCTACGTGACCAACATCGTGTTGGTCCGAGACCCTGGAGCGAGCATATAGGGGAACGAAGGCTAAAGTCATCACGTCCTGTGATAACGCCTTCGTGACCAACATCCTGTTGCCCCAAGCGGCTCATCGGACGCCCCCAGGAAGCTCTGCTCTGTGCGAAAGCGAAGCGACAGCAACAAATGTTTTATCTGTGCGAAAGCGAAGCGACAGCAACAAATGTTTTATCTGCGCGAAAGCGAAGCGACAGCAACAAATGTTTTATCTGTGCGAAAGCGAAGCGACAGCAACAAATGTTTTATCTGTGCGAAAGCGAAGCGACAGCAACAAAGCGCCCAGCTGGAACGGAAATCAACCGTACGTTATAGTGATGATCTAATTTTATCGTAATATGACTAAAAAATACCAAATTAGCACTTAATAGTTGTCTTCAAAGAGTATTCATAGCAAAATATAGAATAGAACATAATAAAAATTTAGGAGGTCAATCAATGAAAACTGAACAACAATATTTCAATGATGCGATTTCAATTCAACAATATATGGATAATATGACGACGTTAAAAGAGGAAAGCTTCCGTATTTATGATGGCTTCGATGCGCCACTAAACGATGGCTTTATCGAACTTCTGAAGGACAAGCAACCAAAAATTTTAACAATTACTGAGGATTGGTGCGGGGACGCAATGTTAAACAATCCAGTTATTCGTCGAGTTGCAGAGGCAGCAGGGTTAGAAATGCGCGCAGTACTACGTGATGCTGATACAGATTTAATTGATCGCTATTTAACAAACGGTGGCCGTGCAATTCCAATTTATATTTTATTAGATGATGCTGGTCAGGTTGTTGGAAAATGGGGTCCACGTGCACCAGAATTACAGGAATTAGTAGTGAGTAAACGAGCTACTTTACCAGATAAAGAAGATCCTACATTTGAAGATGCACAAAAAGCGCTATATGCTGAAATTCGTGAAGAGAATATTACGAATAAATCATATTGGACATTTGTCTATGAAGATTTTAAAAAGCAAGTAACAGCTGCATTACAATAATTGTAAATCGTAAGGCTGCATGTCAGAGAATGAGGACATGCCTTGCTTTTGTTGACTATTGGAAGCTTAATGCAACATTTAAACGAATAATTCATTGAAAGAAATAGAATCTTATGAAGCAAAGAAGGTATGTTATGAAACGAGCAAGAATCATTTATAATCCTACATCTGGGCGTGAAGTGTTTAAAAAGCATCTACCAGAAGTATTGGCAAAATTAGAGGTAGCAGGCTATGAGACATCTTGTCACGCAACAACTTGTGAAGGCGATGCAACCATTGCAGCAAAAAATGCAGTTGAACGTGGCTTTGATATAATCATTGCAGTTGGTGGAGATGGCACATTAAATGAAGTTGTTTCAGGTGTCAGTCCATTTGAGAACCGACCGAAAGTGGGTCTAATTCCGATGGGCACAACAAATGACTTTGCTCGTGCTGTGCAGATTCCTCGAAATATTGAAGCTGCAGTTGACATTATTATTAAAGGTGAATCGTTGCCGGTCGATGTTGGTTTATTAAATGGGGAACGCTATTTCATCAATATTGCCGCTGGTGGGCGTATTACAGAGTTAACGTATGAAGTGCCAAGTAAAATGAAAACAATGCTAGGACAGCTTGCTTATTACTTAAAAGCAGTAGAAATGATTCCATCAATTAAAGCTTCCCACATGCGTATCGAATATGATGGCGAAGTGTTTGATGGGGATGCCATGATGTTTTTATGCGGCTTAACAAATTCAGTGGGTGGCTTTGAAAAGCTTGCACCTGACGCGAGTATTAATGATGGCTACTTTACTTTATTAGTATTGAAAAAAGTAAGCCTGCCTGAATTTATTCAGCTTGCCGCAATGGCATTAAGAGGCGAGCATTTGAATGATGATCGTGTCATTTATAAAAAGGCAAGTGTCGTAAAAGTATCTACTGAAGATGAAATACATTTAAACTTAGATGGTGAGTATGGTGGGGATGCGCCTGCTACATTTGAAAACTTAAAGCGCCATATTGAGATTTTTGTTCCACTAGAAGATATTCGTGAAGAAGACCGTATTTAATGAAATATTAGAACAGGACGCTCTCAATTTAGGAGGAAGCCTTGTTTTATGGGTGAAATCGGTAAAAAAACCTATATGTAGGGGTAATTTCCTCCTATAATTGGTATTGTGAATGAATTAAGAAAAATGTTTGGCAAATGTGCGTATATTACTTGAACAAAATTTGAAACCTTTATAATAGGCCGAAATTCCGGTCCATTATAAAGGTTTTTTTCGTTGCAATGGTGGAAAATGGGGTAGAGATAAGGGAAAGGAAGTGTTGCCTTTGTATAAGTCACAGGAAAGAAAGCTCATTTGGCTAAGCTTTGGTGTTGCAATTATCATGCTACTTTCCATACTTGGAAGAATATTTGGAGGTTAGGGGGGCAATGAAATGGTGAATGAATCAGCAGTCTTTTGGAGTAGAGCATTAACGGAACTAACTTTATCGTTCCACATTATTTATGCAACGATTGGTGTTGGAGTACCGTTAATGATCATGATCGCACAATGGACTGGGTATAAAAAGAATGATGAGCACTATATTTTAATGGCGAGACGTTGGGCACGAGGTTTTGTTATTACGGTTGCAGTCGGCGTTGTCACAGGGACAGCTATTGGCTTACAGTTATCTTTACTATGGCCGAATTTTATGCAGCTTGCCGGTCAGACAATTGCATTACCACTTTTCATGGAAACGTTTGCATTTTTCTTTGAAGCCATCTTTCTAGGCATCTACCTATATACTTGGGATCGCTTCGATAGTCAGAAGAAGCATATGCTACTGTTAATTCCGGTTGCAGTCGGTGCATCGATGTCAGCTGTGTTTATAACAATTGTCAATGCGTTTATGAATGCGCCACAAGGATTTGATATTGTGGACGGCCAACTTGTGAATATTCAACCATTTTTAGCAATGTTTAATCCAGCAATGCCGACAAAGGTAGCACATGTTCTCGTTACAGCCTATATGACATCCGCATTTGTGTTAGCAGCAATTGCAGGATACCGTCTGCTTAGAGGTTCTAAGCATATATATCATAAAAAATCTTTATTACTACTTATGAAGATTGGTCTGATTTTCTCCATTGCTTCAGCAATTATTGGAGACTTTTCAGGAAAGTATTTAGCGGAATATCAGCCAGAAAAACTAGCTGCAGCTGAGTGGCATTTTGAAACGGGAGACAAAGCTTCTCTTATACTATTTGGTGTATTAGATGGGGAAGAAGTAAAATATGCTATTAAAGTACCTTATGCTTTGAGCGTTTTAGCACATAATAATCCAAATGCAGAGGTAATTGGCTTAGATCAATTTGCTGAAGAAGATCGACCACCACTATATATCCATTACCTCTTTAATCTCATGGTGTTTATCGGTATGTTCATGGCATTGGTTTCATTGGTTTATGTATGCGGGAAAGCACGTGATTGGCAGTTTATTCATTCACGTTGGTTTAGATGGATTGTTGTTGCAGGTGGACCACTTTCTATTATTGCGATTGAAGCAGGATGGTGGCTTGCTGAAGTTGGACGACAGCCTTGGATCTTATATGGATTAATGAGAACACCAGAAGGGGCCACAACGAGTGACCATGTAGATTTAATGATGCTGTTGTTTACAGGTGTGTATGCCGTATTAGCAGTAGGAAGTATGGTGGTTTTAATTCGTATGTTCAAAAAGAATCCAATTGAGCGAGAAATAGAAGATCGCCATGCTGAAAAAGGCGGTGACATCTTATGACATTAGAGATTTTAGGTATTTCAGTTTTATGGATTTTCCTATTTGGCTATGTCATTGTAGCTTCAATCGATTTTGGTGCAGGCTTTTTTAATGCCTATAGCCTACTCATCGGAAAAAATCATATTTTAACGAATATTATTAAGCGTTATTTATCACCTGTTTGGGAAGTAACCAATGTCTTTTTAGTATTCTTCTTTGTTGGGATTGTTGGATTTTTCCCACAAACAGCTTTCTATTATGGAACGATATTACTTGTCCCTGTTAGTATTTCGCTAGTGCTTCTTGCAATACGAGGCTCTTACTATGCATTTGAATCATATGGTGCACGTGGACATATCGGTTACACGCTGACGTATGGGATAGCAGGCTTGCTCATTCCAGCCTCACTTTCTGTTGTATTCGCGATTGCTGCTGGTGGCTATGTTGATATTGTTGACGGGCAACCAGTCTTAAATTACTGGACATTGTATACGAGCCCATTTGCTTGGAGTATTGTCATGTTGAGCATTGCAGCTGTACTTTATATTTCAGCCGTGTTTTTAACTTGGTACGCTCACAAAGCAAAAGATAAAGAAGCCACGAATTTAATGAGAAGATACGCACTTGCTTGGGCGATACCCTTGATGGTGAGTGCACTCGGCATTATGTACGAAATGAAATTCATCAATCCTGAAAGTTACGATCATATGGTTAATTTATGGTGGATGTTCGCCATTTCAGCCGTATTATTTATTATTACTGTAGTGTTAATTTGGATGCGAAAAAATTACGGTCTTGCGGTTGGATTATTGATTGCTCAATTTGCAGTGGCATTCTTCGCATATGGTATTGCACAATATCCATATTTACTGTATCCGTATTTAACAATTTACGATAGCTTTACAAGTACACAAATGGCGATCGCACTCGTCATTGCGTTCATTTTAGGACTGTGTCTGCTTATTCCATCACTGTTCTTGTTGTTGAAATTATTCCTCTTCAACAAAAATTATGTGACTGGAAAAGAAGACAATCACGTATAGGAGGGATAAAATTATGGCTAGTTTTTTAATTTTTTATGCGCCATTTATAGTTGTCATCCTCGGATTAGTTGCTGCTTTCTGGTGGGCACCTAGAGATTACCACACAGTGAGGAAAGAGGGAAAGAGTCGCGAATAGCGGCTCTTTTTTCTACTCGTATAAAGGGGAAGATGTATTTGTTAGGGTACTCGGGTAAGCAGAGCAGATTACTTTTTTTGATCAGCTTGGGGTGAGAGCGGATCACATTTGGGTCCAGCCGAGCAGTTTGGGAGCAGAGCGGATCACTTTTTGGCTAACCCGATCACTTCCTTAACACACCCGAGCGGTTAATATTAAGCCTTGTTCTTTTTTCATCCGCCACAACATGCTACAATAAAGAGATTGAAATGGAGGATGTACGAATGTCAGCACCCGTGAAAAAGAATGACCGACTAACAGTTTATATAGAAGATTTAACACATGATGGCAATGGCGTCGCAAAGGTCGATGGCTATCCATTATTTATCCAAGGTGCACTTCCTAATGAAACGGCGGAAGTACATGTTTTAAAAACGTTAAAAAATTACGGCTTTGCGAAGGTGGCAGAAATTCTAAAACCATCACCAGACCGAGTAGATGCGCCTTGTGAATATTTCAAGCAATGTGGCGGCTGCCAATTACAGCACCTGTCTTATGAAGGGCAGTTAAAATGGAAAGAAAATATGGTGCGTAATGTCATGCAGCGCATTGGTAAAATTGATGCGTCTGTTTTACCTGTGAAAGGCATGGAAGAGCCTTGGCATTACCGTAATAAAGCACAAATACCTTTCTCCTCAAATGAAGCAGGACAAGCTATTGCTGGCTTCTATAAAACGAAGTCACATAGCATTGTGGATATGGAGCGTTGCTTAATTCAGACAGGGGAAGCGGACGCAATTCTTGCAGGTTTGAAAAAGGAATTAGCGGCAATCGGTATTCGACCATACAACGAGCAAACACATGAAGGAATGCTACGCCATGTAGTCATTCGTAAAGCACGAGCAACTGGTGAAGTTATGGTTGTTCTTGTAACTAAAAAGAAAAAATTCCCGCAAAAAGAAGCTGCTGTTGCGACAATTCAGAAGCTTGTCCCGAATGTAACATCAATTATGCAAAACGTTAACAGCGACAAAACGAACGTTATTTTCGGTGATGAAACCGTAAACCTATGGGGCAAGGACGTTATTATTGATACAATTGGCGATGTTCGCTTTGAAATATCAGCTCGTTCATTTTACCAAGTAAACCCTGAGCAAACGGAAGTCCTATACAAGCAAGCATTAGATTACGCTAACTTGCAGGGTGATGAACGAGTAATTGATGCTTACTGTGGTATCGGCACAATTTCATTATTCCTTGCACAAAAAGCAAAGGCTGTTATGGGTGTTGAAATTGTACCGCAAGCTATTGAAGATGCGAAGCGCAATGCAGAATTAAATGGTTTCACTAATACGTATTTTGAGGCAGGTCCAGCAGAGGAAGTAATTCCACGCTGGTATAAGGAAGGCAAAGAAGCGGATGTTTTAGTAGTAGACCCACCACGCAAAGGCTGCGATGAGGCACTTCTAAAGACAATTTTAGAGCAACGTCCAAAGCGCGTTGTTTATGTGTCCTGTAACCCAGCTACACTAGCACGTGACCTTCGAGTTTTGGTGGATGGTGGCTATCAAACGCAGGAAATTCAACCTGTAGATATGTTCCCGCATTCGACGCATGTGGAGGTTGTTACGGAACTAACTCTAAAGGAGCGATCATAATGGACGCAGCAAAAAAATGGCTCTCTATCCCGAAAGATATCAGAGAAATGCTCGTGAAAAACGTATTTTGTGGCAATTGTGGTGTAACGACAATTGTGAAGTACACGATACAAGAGGGAGAATATGCCCCTGTATTGAAGGGGAAATGCAAGACTTGTGGTAGGGATGTTGCTCGGGTGATTGATTAGTAAATGATAGAACTCTGAAAGGATGGAGTGAATATTCCATCCTTTTTGTGTAAGCATAGAAAGGTTTTGGTTGAATCTTATGCTTGAATAGAAGAGGTTACTTTTGATATATGTGATGAAAATTATACACCTCATAATTGGTATCAGAACATTATAATAGGCAGTTCAAGAACGTGGGTTTGATATCAAAGGGTTTATAATTCGATTGCTTTATGATAAATTAACCGTTATCTTGAATTGCTTTTTTATGTTTTTGGAATAAAGTGTCCACTATTCGGGGTTCAGTTCAAAAATCTATGCCATCTACTTTTTGTTTATAAACATACCATTCAGGACCGATTTCCGTTAAAATAAACATTGCCGATTTACACAAATTATAAATGACAAAATGTACTTGTATTTGATAATCAATTATTAAGCATGATATAAGTGTAAACGAAGTGGAACATTTAGCTTCGTATTTTTTTGACCAAGAGTTTGAAGTTGTATCCATATTGAGAGGAATTGAGTTTGAAATGATAGATAATTTTTGGCGTGATTTACCACGACCATTTTTTGTACTTGCACCAATGGAAGATGTGACAGATGTTGTTTTTCGTCACGTAGTAAGTGAAGCAGGTCGACCGGATGTATTTTTTACAGAGTTTACAAACTCGGATAGCTATTGTCATCCAGAGGGCATGAAAAGTGTGCGTGGCCGTTTGATTTTTACAGAAGATGAACAACCAATGGTGGCACATATTTGGGGAGATAATCCCGAATATTTCCGGCAAATGAGTATTGGCATGGCAGAGCTAGGATTTAAAGGCATTGATATTAATATGGGATGCCCTGTACCGAATGTGGCATCGAGAGGGAAGGGTAGTGGCCTTATTTTGCGTCCAGACGTTGCGGCAGAGCTTATTCAAGCAGCAAAAGCGGGCGGACTCCCTGTCAGCGTGAAAACACGACTTGGCTTTAACGATGTAAATGAGTGGGAAGAATGGCTAACGCATATTTTAAAACAGGATATTGCGAACCTTTCTATTCATTTACGTACAAGAAAGGAAATGAGCCAAGTAGATGCGCATTGGGAGTTAATTCCGGAAATCAAAAAATTACGTGACCGTATTGCTCCAAATACGTTGCTAACAATCAATGGTGATATTCCTGACCGTCAAACTGGGCTACTGCTTGCTGAACAATATGGCATTGATGGCGTTATGATCGGGCGAGGTATTTTTAAAAATCCTTTTGCTTTTGAAAAGGAGCCAAGAGAGCATAGCAGTAAAGAGTACCTTGATCTTTTAAGACTGCAGCTGGATCTTCAAGATCAATATGCGGAAGAACTACCACGTTCCATCACAGGGCTTCATCGTTTTTTCAAAATTTATGTTAAAGGATTCCGTGGAGCTGGTGAATTAAGAAATCAATTGATGAACACGAAATCAACAGATGAAGTACGTGCATTGCTTGATAACTTCGAATCAAACAATGTTGATTGACGAAGGACGGTAAATAGACAAGAGGGGCAATGAACCCCTCTTTTTTGTTGCCTAATTCAGTTTTGTAAAGTACTTTTTCTATCTTCAAATGCACAATAAACGTTACTCCAATTATCTTCATCTCCGATCCACCAAAATGTTGTATTTTCTTTAGCAGTAGGGATGAAGAAAAAAACCCATTGATTAAAGTTTCACCTTATCCTTCTCTCACTCAGTATATCTAATTACTTAATTTTCCTCTTGGAGATGTAGACTAGACAATGTTCTGATTGACATATCGAGAATTATCGATATAATTTGGTTTATGGATCCAATTGAAGTGTTTAAGGCGTTGTCCAACGAGTCGAGGTTACAAATTTTACAATGGTTCAAAGAGCCTGAAAAATATTTTGCGCCCCATGAAGGGATTGATATGAGAAAAATCGGGGTTTGTGTTTGTCAAGTCCAGGAGAAGCTAAGTATGACACAGTCAACAGCTTCCCAATATTTGTCTATCCTCCAACGAGCCGGTCTGATCAAAATGGAGCGGATAGGAAAATTTACGTATTACAAAAGAGATGAAGACAAAATACAAGAGATTGCAGATTTTTTCAAATGTGAACTATAATTTAGACTGAATACCTGAAACGTATTCAGTTTTTATTTCTAAATCACATCTACATATTGCGATATGTTTAATTGTACTTTGTATTATTCTCTAAAATCAGCTAGGGAGTTGAGATTTTATTTGTGAACCATAATCTAGACTGGATTCCTGTAACAGATTCAATTTTATCCTATAACACATCAATATATGTGTATTACGAAAGGAGTTAGTGAAAATGAAGATTGGAATTATTGGTGCGGGTCGCATGGCTCAGGCCGTAGGAAGGCTGGCCGTAAAGGCTGGTCATCAAGTCATGATGAGTAATTCAAGAGGATCAGAGAGCATCTTTGATCTGGGCGAGGCGCTTGGTTGTAGCGTCGGTAGCATCGATGAAGCCGCAGCGTTCGGCGAAGTGGTCTTCGCCGCCATCCCGCTTCAGGCTTATCACGCCATCCCGGTGGAGCCTCTCTTTGGTAAGGTTGTGCTTAACCCGCAAAATTACTTCCCCCACTTTGGACGTATTCCAGAGTTGGAGAGAGGAGAGTTGACGACAGCCGAGCTTTTAGCACGACACTTACCACAGTCGCGTATAGTCAAAGTGCTGAACTCGATCTTAGTGGAGGAAGTGGTGCCCGATGCACGACCTGCCGGTGCTCCGGATCGCCGCGCCCTTCCAATCGCGGGTGACGACAAAGACGCTAAGGAGATAGTAATTAGGCTCTTGGATCAGATAGGTTATGATGCGGTTGATGCTGGTCCACTCGCAGAGGGCTGGCGTTTCGAGCGACGGAAGCCTGTCTATTGTGTACCGTTAAACAAAAGTATGCTGGAACAGATGCTGTCTACTACTACTCGTGCTGCGTTAATGCCCGAAGGACATTGGCGTTATCATCGTGGAATTCGTGGCTAGTTAAGCGACGCGTTTCACTTGCTGTTGGACACATAGAGCTCAAATGCATGGTCGTACGTTTCGGTATGCAAATTTATCGTTACCCGTAAAGGTCACTTTCAAGCGGTCCATGGCTAAGGGAAAGAACTTTATACGTCAGCGACTGAATGTTCAAACAGCAATTTCAGTTTTATTTTTTAAGTATCAAATCGATATATTGTGATATGTAATTGTATAGAAATTTTTATAACATCAAATTTTTAACATGAGAAATGGAAGAAGAGGAGCAAATCTTAATGACAGGCACATGGAAAATTTACTTATTGGCACTCGTTAGTTTTTTAGTCGGCACATCTGAGTATGTTATTTCGGGTATCTTAGATCAAATCTCGGATACATTGGGCATCTCCGTTACTTCGGCCGGGCAACTTGTTACGATTTTTTCTTTAGTATATGCAATCTGCACACCTGTGCTGATGGCGTTGACGGCAAAAGTTGAAAGGCAAAAATTGTTGGTTTCAGCAATGGGTATCTTCGTTTTAGCCAATGGTTTATCTTTTGTCCTGCCTGGATATGAGCTTTTTGTTTTAGCTCGTGTAATCATGGCTTTAGGCGCGGGAATGGTTGTTGTAACCGCCCTAGATATTGCTGCCAAAATTGCCGCTCCAGGTAAACAAGCAAGCGCCATTGCCACCGTGATTATGGGATTTACAGCTTCCTTAATTATTGGTGTTCCTCTTGGACGAATTTTAGCAGTCGAATTCGGATGGAAGTCTGTATTTGGTTTCCTGGCACTAACAGGATTACTTGCGATGTTTATTCTCTACACGGCAATACCTAAAATAAAAGGGGATGAACCCGTTCCTTTGTCCAAGCAGCTTGCCTTCTTGAAAAATAGAAAAGTAACGCTAGGGCTCGCTATTACCTTTTTCTGGCTGGGTGGATACTCGATAGCCTATACTTATATTTTACCTTATCTACTTAATGTCGCTGGTTTAAATGAGGAGCTGTTGAGAGTAGCTTTATTGGCGTTCGGAATCGCTAGCTTAGTCGGATCTAAATTTGGAGGGTTTAGTACGGATAAATGGGGGGTCTTTCCAACGTTGACCGGGGGAATGTTTTTACATGTTGTAGCTCTCATCGCCCTTTCCATTTCCGTTTCCTTAACTGATTCGTGGCTAATTATTATATGCTTCCTGATTTTATGGTCATTTGCAGCATGGTCTACTGGGCCGACACAGCAATTTAATCTAGTTCAGATTGAACCGAATTATTCGGGAATAATGTTAAGTCTTAACCAATCAATGATGCAATTGTCAATGGCTGCTGGTGCAGGAATTGGGGGCATCATAGTTAATCAAGTGTCTTTATCATCAATTACATGGTTCGGCATGATTGGAGTCATCCTTGCGATTATTATAGCGTTTATATTGAAGTCGCAGATGAGCAGAGGAAAGTATGAGACAAAAGAGGGGCAATGAACCCCTCTTTTTTGTTGCCTAATTCAGTTTTGTAAAGTATCTTATCTCTTCTGTATCCGTATAAAAGCCAACTGATTCGTATAGAGATAAGGCGGATTTATTTGTAGTTAGTACCATGAGAGTAGCTTTTTGTAGCTGATGTGACTTAAGATATTTCAAAGCTTGTGTAAGCAAATACTGGGCAATGCCGCGCTTCCTCCATGGTACACGGACAAAAACGTCCTCTATTACACCGTAGTCTTCTTCTTGCCATGCCATCAGTCCGCCAACAATAGTGTCTGTTTGACGTATGACCATGGATGTCCATAGCTTGTTATTCTTGTATTCAGGTAACCTATTAAGACCAAGTGGAGCGTCAGGCCAAATTTCAGCTTCTATATCAAGGTAATCTCTTTCCTCGCTAGATGTCTCCATGTTCCAGTGTGAGAATTGAAACTCCTCCTGAAGTTTGAACTCAGGAATCGGTTCATTCAAATCTCGATTCATACTATACAAACTATTCAGAGGGAGGTATCCTTTTTGGATAAAAAACTGATTGTTTGCTGTTTCTTCCGAATCGTTACCAACACAAAGTATTGTTCCATATTCTTTAGGCAAAGTTTCCTTTAATTGCTTTGCTCTTGTGAAAAGATATTGATAGACTTTGTCGAGCAGAGCAATGTCATGTTCTCTTTCAGAAATGGTTTTAAGATTAACGTATATGGAGTGATTATTCTCTTTTGAACGACCAGGAGGTACAACGTTAATGATGCTCACTTGCCCCTTAGCGACCATTTCCCCATCTTCAAATGCACAATAAACGTTACTCCAATTATCTTCATCCCCGACCCACCAAAATGTTGCATTTTCTTTTGCTGTTACGGATCGGTACAACTCGCCAAGTAAAGGCATGTCTCCATTTTCAAAGTTACGTATGAAATTTTCTGTTGATGAATGGCTCAAAATAACCCCCCCTTTCAGTAGTTGGGATTTTGCAGTTTAGAAGGTTAGCTATGCGAGTTCCCCGTATCGATACATTTATACATTATATATTATAAAATGGTATTATATGTAACATGGTGTTTAGTGCTCCTAAGCATGATTCTTTAAATAACTCTTTCTAAAATAGCTGTTACCCACTTCCCAAAAGGAGAATTAACTATGTACAAACTTATGCTTATTGAAGACGATAATGAATTAAGTGCGCTTATTCAAGAAAACTTGGAGCGCTATGGGTATACTGTTGTACAGCCTGAAGACTTTTTGAATATAGAGGATGAGTTTACGAAAATTAATCCTGATTTAGTTTTATTAGATATTAATTTACCTTATTATGATGGCTATTATTTATGTAGAGCTTTTCGTAAGCAGTCGAATGTACCAATCTTAATTATTTCTGCTCGTAATCAAGAACTAGATCAGATTATGGCTATTGAACTTGGGGCTGATGACTATATTACGAAACCATTTACGTTTGACATGTTGCAATCAAAGGTGAAAGCGACGACTAGAAGAGTTTATGGAGAATATGCAGCAAAAGAACAAAAACTTACGTGTGTTGGTCAGCTATGTATTAATGCCGATACACTTGTTTTAACTTTCCGTGAGAAAAAGATTAACCTTAGTAAAAATGAATATAAATTAATGAAAAAATTAATAGATAATAGGAATTCATTTGTTTCAAGAGAAGAGCTAATTGAGGAAGTGTGGGACTCAATTACATTCGTAGAGGACAATACATTAACTGTTAATATGACGAGAATAAAGCATATACTATCTGAATTAGGATATGCTGAAGTAATCAAGAGCAAAAGAGGAGTAGGGTATATGTTTCACCATTCTAATTCTACGAGGGGTTCGCAATGTTAAAGCATATTTTAATAAAATTTTTAAAAGATAGGTTCCGACTAATCATATTTTATTTAATAAATATGGTTTGCGTTATGACCTTTTTTCATCTAAATGAGCCGGCAAATGATGAAATTTTTTATCCATTATCGATAGGATTATTTTTATTAACTGTGTATTTAGTAATAGATTGGCTTAACTACTATCAAACGAACAAAGCCATTGAGCTTATGTTGAGGGGGCAATTTGTTGAATTACAACCACATTCAGAGGAACAGAAGGCGTTTTATCAATTGCTACAGAAAAATATAAGTGAACACACTCGCAAATACAATACAATGAAGGAACAGAAAAATGAAAGTCTATATTTTTTATCCCATTGGATGCACTTTTTAAAAACGCCTGTTTCTATAATAGAACTGATCATTAGTAAAGAAAAAACAGAGGATGCTACTGTCCTTTTTGAAAAAATTCAGCGAGAAAACAAACGAATACATACTTCAATAGAGCAAGCGTTAACGATGGTGAGAATGGAAAGCTTTGAAACGGATTTGGACATAAATGCAGTTGATTTACTTACTACTTTGCGAAAAGTCATTAATGGGCGAAAAAGGGAATGTATTTCCCATTCTATATTTCCGGTAATTGAATTTGATGAAGAAGAAGCCTTTGTAGTTACTGATGTAAAATGGAACGAAATTTTATTGGACCAGATTGTTTCCAATGCTATTAAATATTCTAGCTTAAAAAGCGGGAAGAAACAGCTTATTTTCAAGATTGAACGTCTCGGGGAGTACATCACATTATCCATTATTGATGAAGGGATTGGTATGCCTTCTTATGATGTGGATAGAGTATTTCAACCATTTTTTACAGGAGAAAATGGAAGGAAAATGCCCAATTCCACAGGTATAGGACTTTATATTAGTAAAAAAATAGCAGACAAGCTTGGACAAACGATTGCCATACAATCTGAAGTGTCGAGAGGTACAACTGTAACGATTCGATGGCAAGCAGCAGAAAATCATTTGTCTCAAGCATAACCAAACCTTACAGAGTTGTAAGGTTTTTTTAGTGAATCGAATTTTTGTACGTCCACTTGAGACTTAGAATGGTATTTAATAACGATTTCCTAGGGGGAAGAACAATGGTTATTTTAGATGCGAGAAATATAGTTAAAATATACGGAGAATCACTAGAAGAAGGTTCCACGACAGCACTGGGAGGAATAAGCTTATCAATGAAGAAAGGTGAGTTTGTTGCCATTATGGGACCTTCCGGGAGCGGAAAAACAACATTACTTAACATATTAAGTGGGATAGATAAGCCAACCTCTGGTGAAGTTACAATCGAAGGCAAAGCTATAAGTGAAATGAGCGCTGATGAATTAGCTTTATTTCGCCGACAACAATTAGGATTCGTCTTCCAAGAGTTTAACCTTTTAGATAGCTTAACGGTAAAAGAAAACATTATGTTGCCAATGATTCTGGAAAAGAAAGGCGCGGCTGAAATGGAGGAGAAGGTACAAAACCTATCTAAGCTTTTTGGTATTGATACGATCTTGAATAAATATCCCTATAACATATCGGGTGGACAGGGGCAGCGTACGGCTGTTAGTAGAGCACTAGTTAACGAGCCTAGTATTATATTTGCCGATGAACCAACAGGAAATTTGGATTCGAAAACATCAGAAATAATTATGGAATGCTTTGAAAAGATCGTCCAAGAGCTTGAGGCAACCATTCTTCTTGTGACCCATGATGTCTTTGCAGCTAGTTATTGTCAAAAAGTAGTCTTTATAAAAGATGGCTTTATTCATTCTTACATTGTGAAAAAGGGCAATAAGAAAGAATTTCTCAATCAAATCATTGATAATCTAGCTGTCTTAGGGGGAAGAGCCCATGACATTTAAGCAAGTTGTATGGAAAATGGCAAAGGTACATTATAAAAAATATCTTTTATACTTGGTCTGTAATAGCTTTGTCGTTATGTTTTTCTTTATGTTTTCCACCCTCTATTTCAATAAGCAAATCGAACAAGTTAAAAAGCTAGAATCTCTGGATTATGTGTTGAATGTACCTGCAATTGCTTTGATCGTTTTTATGATATTTTTCATTACATATGCACATGGTACTTTTATCAAAAGAAGAAAAAGCGAGTTTGGGCTATTCATAACGTTAGGGATGACCAATCGCGATATTAGCAAACTATTACTATTAGAGAATGCCATTATTGCTTTTCTTTCTATAGTTATCGGGCTTCTGTCAGGGGGCGTATTTTCGCGGCTATTCTTTTTACTTCTTATGAATAGTGTAGGCTTAGAGGAAATTGCTTTTCAGTTAAATAGCAAGATGCTTTACTTTCCTATTATCACTTTCATCATCATCTACTTTTTTGCGATTGGTAAATCACTTTATCTTATTTTGAATCGAAATCTTATACAAAGCTTAAAAAGCAATAAGGTTGCAGAATCAATTAAATTAAAAAGTCCGAAGCTTGGAGTGTTTGGACTTATATTGATTATTGGATCAGTTCTGGGGCTTTTTATCACGTATATTGGTCCACATGCTGGTGAATTTCTATATATTTGGTTTACCATAACAACTGTAGGTTTATATCTTTGTCTTTCTCAGTTTATGAGTTTTTTTATAGAGCTAGCGAAACAAAATAATGAATTTTTTTATCGACAATTATTGTTATTGACGAGTATAGACTATAAATTTAAGCAGTTCACCTCTATTTTAATGATGGTGACAATGATGATTATGATAACCATTCTGTACAGTACTATCATATTAACCACGTATACGTTAAATGAAAAGGAAGTGTTGAATCAAAATCCTTTTGATATAGCATTTCTCCAACCGGAAACGAAAGATAATTTGTCTATAGGAGAATTCGATGCAGTATTAAATAATAAAGAAAATCCTGTTCAAAAGCATATAGTGATTCCATTATATTCTTACTATGATAAAACGTACGATGGTTGGTATAACCTTTATAACATAATGTCAGTGGATCATTTTAATGCATTAACTTCTAGAGAGGTAATATTACAAGGACGAGAATATCTTCACTATTTGAATGTAGAACCAGAGTATGCAGGGGATGCGAATGAAGATATTCTAGAGTGGACAATCCCAAGTAGAAAAGGCAATATCACTTATTCACTAAAAAAATCTATTATTGAAAGTAATATTAATTCTCTTTTGGGTGTTTCCGATTTTATCATTGTCAGTAATTCCGAATTCGAGTTTCTTAAAGCGAATGTACATGGTTTCGCATCGAATCTCCATTTAATTAACGTTGTCAGCTGGAAAGAGACAACAAAGGCTGTTAAAGGCTTAGAGGAAAGATATAATAATGAAAAGACCCCATCAATTGTAGATGTTAGAGGAAAGAATGTATCACAAGAGAACCCATTCAAAATTGCCTCTAAAATAGGAGGCCATTATCGTAATATCCATTCTAATGGTATGTTATTCTTTGTCATGACTTTTTTGAGTATTATCTTCTTTTTTGGGTCCTTTATTTTAGTGTATTTAAATCTTTTTTCAGAGATCGATAAAGAACAAGTAAAGTATCAAAAACTTTATAATATAGGGATTACTGCAACAGAAGTAAAGCGAATGATATCAAGGGAGATGAAGATCATATTCTTTATCCCAACACTAGCAGGCATGGGCTTAGCCTTTCTATATGTTATTTCTATGGCAAATGATGTTGGCGGTGTCATAAGGAATCCAGAAATACTATGGCAGTTCTTTAGCATTTCAGGAATTTACCTTATCATTCAAATAGGATTTTATCTATATACAAGGAGGAAGATGTTTTCTCATCTATCACAGGGAAAATGAAGCATAAAAAAATCATTTTATCGCTACTTTCTAAGGGATAAGGTGATTTTTTCTACTATAAAACATTGCTTTTTCGATAATAATCTTATAGAATGTAGAACGATATAAATGAACGAAATAAATTTCCTTTAATACGGTCCAGAGAGGCTGAAAAGGGCTACATGATATTTTTTAAGCTAACAATATCTTTGTTTTCGCATGCCCTTTTTGTCCTCTGTGACAGAAGGGCTTTTTATTTTGCCAATTATACCTCTTTTAAAGGAAGTCCCGTGAGGCTTCAAAAGAGAATGGACAAGAATTGTGTAATCCATTCCCTCAAATAGGCTAAAAGAGATTTTAAAAAACTGGAGGATTGTAAGAATGGATTATCGTAAGAAAACAGTGGTAGCGTCAGTAGCTGGTTTAACGTTGGAAGGGATGGACATTATGTTTATTTCCTTTGCGATGACAATGATTATTTCGGAATTTAACATTGATTTTGCAACGGGTGGACTGATTTCTTCCGTAACGAATATTGGCATGCTGTTAGGCGGCATTATTTTTGGAGTTTTAGCTGATAAGTATGGGCGAGTAAAAGTGTTTACTTATACCGTCTTGTTGTTTGCGCTTGGTACAGCTTTAACTGGATTAGCAACAAATATTGAACAAATTTATATGTATAGATTTATTGCTGGTCTTGGTGCAGGGGGTGAATACGGCATTGGTATAGCGCTTGTTGCCGAGGCTTGGCCGAAGAATAAGCAAGGAAGAGCTTCTTCATATGTTAGTGTAGGCGCTCAATACGGAGTTATTTTAGCAGCGTTACTAAGTGCCGTTATACTTCCGACTTTAGGATGGAGAGCTTTATTCTTTGTTGGTGTGTTACCTGTCATCTTCGCATTCATTGTGCGAAAAAATCTTGAGGAATCACCAGAGTGGGTAGCTGCTCAGAGAAATAAAAAAATCGATAAGCAACATGAAAAAGGTAAGTTGGTGCAGCTATTTGAAACGCCTCGAACTTCGATGACGACAATCTCATTAATCGTTATGGCAACTGTTCAAATTGCTGGTTACAATGGCTTAATGATTTGGTTGCCATCTATGTTGCAAAAATCTCAAGGTCTATCCGTTTCAAGCTCGGCACTTTGGACAATTAGTACAGCAGTTGGCATGATTATCGGGATGCTAACATTCGGACGATTTATGGACCGATTTGGAGCAAAGCGTGCTTTTGGTTTCTTTTTACTTGCTTCAGCATGTGCTGTGTTTTTATACTCCTATGCCACAGGAAGTGTCGCAATTTTAATCGGTGGTGCAATTGTTGGCTTTTTCTCAAACGGCATGTTCGCAGGGTATGGAGCTTTAATTAGTAGCTTCTATCCGGTGCAAATTCGAAGTACAGCAACAAACACGATTTTTAACTTCGGTAGAGCAATTGGAGGATTTTCACCGATCTTTGTCGGCTATATTCTTCAAAGTTATGATATGACGGTCGTAATGATCTATTTAGCAGCCTTATATTGCATTTCCTTTATCGTGATGCTAACTCTTAAAAAAGGGGCAAGAGAGGCTTTACAATCGGTTGAAATTTAATAATTAAAATTGAAAGAACGAATTCCAATTTTAAAAAAGGGATTCGTTCTTTTTGAATTATTATTATAATAAACCTTTTGAACGTTTTTCAGCCATTTCTACGAGGCGTTTTGTTATTTCTCCTCCGACTGAACCGTTTGCACGAGAAGAGGCTTCTGGCCCTAATTGTACATTAAATTCTTGTGCGATTTCATATTTCAATTGATTAACGGCTTCATGTACACCGGGAACTAGAAGCTTATTTGAACTACGATTAGCCATTTATCTCACCTCCTTGTGATTAGAATGGTCGAGAGTTAGCTAATCATACATGTTAAAAAATAAAATGCACATTCTAAATACTATAGTAAAGTAACTTTTGGAAAGCTAACTAAAATTGTGAATGTCTCTGCTATAATAAAGTAATGCTTCAATTTGGATAGGATTATTAGAAGCGCTTTTACAGTTAAAATGGAGGTTTTTTAAAAATGACGAACAATGATATTTTAATCCGTTTAAGATATGCATTAGATATCAAAAATACAGATATGGTTAAAATTTTTCAGCTAGGTGGCATGGACTATACGAAGGAAGAAGTATTGAACATGCTTATTAAAGTTTATGATGAGGAAGAAGCACCAGAAGAATACATTAAATGTAATAATAAAATGGTAGAGGCTTTTTTAAATGGATTTATTACATTTAAACGAGGTCCGCAAAAGTCTAAGTCTGGTCAACCAGAAGGCCCACTACCTGTTTCAGGAAAAGAAAGCCCTAATAATATGCTATTAAAGAAAGTGAAGATTGCGTTAGCCTTAACGAGTGAGGAGATGCTCGATATTTTATATGATGGGGGCGTTAGCGTTTCAAAAGGTGAATTAGGTGCCATTTTAAGAAATCCAAGTCATCGTAACTATAAAGAATGTGGCGATCGCTTTGTGAGAAATTTCTTAAGAGGGCTTACAGATAAATATAGAGATTAAAAACGTCTCCTGTGAATTGTCAAGTGTAAAATTTGATAAAGAATCAATGAATTAATGATTAAAAAAGCAACCGCAATTTTGCAGTTGCTTTTTTTGTGAAAGGTTTTACATAAAATCTCTATTACGATAAAAATATTCTGCAAAAAGCACGTTTTTCTTAGTTGAATGTAGTTGACAGTTTGTGACGAAATTGTGTACACTGAAATTGACATAAAGTTGTCACAAAGAGGAAAAATAAATGTTCACGAACAGAGGGGTGCTTTTATGTTTGGTTTAAACATTTTATTAGTTGCTTTCGCATGTGTTACGATCCCACTTGTTGTTGCTTCAGTGATGTTAGACATTTTTTATGCAGAAAAGAAACAAGTTCGTTTTTCATTACGCCGTACATCTATGTGGTATTCCTGTATGTTTGCTTTATCATTTATACCGTCAGTCTTATACATGACACTAAAATAGATATATCTTTAATTTGAATAATCATTTAGGGGTAATTGATTATTTAAAATTATAGTAGCAGCTACAATATTGCGTTGTAGCTGTTTTTAATTTCTCTGAAGAGAATTGCGGATGAGCCGAGAAAATTATGTAATATTGTTCATTTTATTGTAATAGTAAAATAGTAAATATTATGTGGTTTTTCAACTGGTAACATTGACTACTTTTACCCATTGTGTTAATTTGAGGAGGAAAAAGATGGGCAAATCTACTGAAAGGTAGAGACGCAAAGCTACAGATCTAAGGTAATAAATACTAGGATGGCTGAGCTGCAAAGGAGTACTAGTTAAGTACATATATTGCTAGTCATATTCTTTGATGCCTGTTTCTTTTGAAATAGGTTCTTTTTTTTGCCAAAAATACGATAAAGGAGGAAGTAATAATCATGAAGTTGTTTAAAAATGTTTCATTAAAAAACAAACTTTTACTAACGGTTTCTATTATTGTTTTGCTTCTAATTGCTATTATTACTACGCAAAGTATTAGAGAATTAAACAATCGAATGTCTGTTGATTTAGAACAAGAGTTGAAAAGTGTTGGTTTATTGACAGCTATGAATCTTGATAGTAATGAGGTTAAAGATTTATTGACTGAAAAGGGAGAGACTAATGCTGAATTTAAGAAAATTCAAAAGCAACTCGATAAGATCCAAGAAGAACAAGGTATTATGAGTTGGAGCTATATTTGGGATGTGAAGGACGCAGGTGGCGTTAACCCGATCGGCTATACATCTAATTTGAATGATGTCTATGAAGCGGGTGAAATCTTTACTGATTTAGCAGATGAACATGTAAAAACAGCTAAATTGGCAATTAAAAATAATAGCACTGCTGTAACTGATATTTTCGAAGATCCTTATGGTTCATGGCGAACTGTGTTTACCCCTATTAAAGATGACAATGGCAAGCTTATTGCGTTATTAGGTATCGATTATTCCGCGGACTACATAAATACCATCATTAAAACAAGTGTCATAAAACAAATTGTTATAGCTGTTATTGGAATTTTACTTCTATTAGTTTTACTCTACATAATTATTGATCGTCTATTAAAACCACTTAAGAAAGTAGTGAACGCTGCAAATCAAGTAGCGAATGGGGAATTAGTAAATGTAGATTTAGAAATAACGAAGGACGAAATCGGAAATTTATCTAAATCTATTAATACGATGGTTTCGAATTTACAACATATCATTTTAAATATTAGAAATACATCTGACAACGTTTCTTCTGCTGCTAATCAGCTAACTGTTAATGCAGCGGAAACATATAACAGCTCAACAACTATTGCTCAAGACATGGGACAAATCACGCAAAACGCTGAGGCTTCAATGGTAATGACTGAGGAAACAGCTGCTGCTATGGAAGAAACAGCGACAGGCATCCAGCAAATTGCTGACTCTGCTAATACGGCCGCTGAATCATCTATTTCTGCTTCGCAAGCTTCAGAACGTGGAAATCATGTTGTTCAGCAAGTCATTGCACAAATGGAGTTGATTAATGATTCTGTTGAACAAATCGGTACAACAATAAACGGATTACATATCAATACGAAAAAAATTAGCGATATCGTAAATCTTATTACAGCCATAGCAGATCAAACAAATCTACTAGCATTGAATGCGGCAATCGAAGCTGCTAGAGCTGGAGAGCATGGGAAAGGCTTCGCGGTTGTCGCTGATGAGGTTAGACGATTAGCGGAACAATCATCTCAATCTGCAACGGAAATATACAATTTAATTAGTACTATTCAAGCTGATTCTAACGCCTCTATCACGGTTATGGAAAAAGGGAAAGAAGATGTAAAGGCTGGTATGGAGTTTACAAACGAAGTAGGAGAAATCTTTAAAGAAATTCTCACTTCATCAGAAGAAGTTGCAAGTCAGATACGTGAAATTTCAGCTGCATCTCAACAAATTTCAGCTTCTTCGGAGGAAGTAGCAGCATCTGTTAATAATATTAAGCAATCTGCGGGGCAGTCATCTGAATTCTCAGCGAATGTGTCAAATGCAACACAAGAGCAATTGACGACCATGCAAGAGGTGAAAGAGGCATCTTCTTCATTAGGAAAAACAGCAGAAGAATTACAGGTACTTGTAGCAAAATTCAAATTGGAGAACGGTCAATAATGGAAATTAATTTTAAAGGAAAAAATGTACTAATTACGGGTTCAAGTAAAGGAATCGGCAAAGCCATTGCTTTAGGCTTTGCCGAGCAAGGAGCCAATGTATGTATCAATTATATTGGTGATGATAACGAGGCAGAAGAGGTTCGTGCACAAGCAGAAAAGTTTGGTGTACAGGCTATAAAATTTAATGCAGATGTATCGAATTCACAGCAAGTTCAAGCTATGTATCAATCTATGGACAAACAGTTAGGCGCTATTGATATTCTTGTCAATAACGCTGGATTTGCACAGGCTTCAAGCATAACGGATTTAACAGATGAGCAATGGGATAAAATGATTAAAGTTCATTTATACGGTTGCTTCTACAATTGCCGAGAAGCAGCAAAAAGAATGAAAGAACGAAACAAAGGAAAAATTATTAATATTTCTTCTGATATTGGTAGTTTAGGTTGTGAGGAATTTACGCATTATTCTGCTGCAAAGGGTGGCATTAATGCATTTACGAAGGCTTTGGCACGAGAGTTAGCACCTTCAATACTAGTCAATGCAGTAGCTCCTAGTGGTACATTTACAGACATCCTAAAGGAATTCGGAGAGAATTATGTAGAGGAAGAGTCTGCTAAATATCCGTTAAAACGATTAGCTCAACCAGAGGAAATCGCAAAGACTGTGTTATTTTTAGCTTCAGAAAATGCGAATTTCTATACAGGTCAAGTGTTAACGCCTAATGGCGGAGTCGTTATGAACGGTTAATGTGAAAAACTAAGGAGCAATACAATGTTAAATATAATCATCTTTAGCTTATACTTAATTTTTATTTATTACATTGGATATAAAGGATACAAACGAGTTAATACTGCAGAGGATTTAATTGTTGCTGGGTGGAGCATGCCTTTATCTGTTGTTACAGGAAGTCTAGTGGCGGCCTTATTAGCAGCCCCATTCTTCTTTGCAGCAGTAGGCTCTGGCTACACAAGTGGCGGCTTTGAAGGTTCAGCGACAATGGGCGGTTTAGGGACTTGTATGATTCTTGGAGCACTCATTTGGACGAAGCCTTTACGTAGATTAAAAGGCTGGACATTAGCAGACTACTATGGAATAAGATATGGTAGCAAAAAGCTAGGTGCTTATACAGGCGTCGTCATGGCGATTGCCTTCGGTGTCTTTAATGCAGCGGCGTTAACAGTTGGAGGCACGTATATCATTCAGCAGCTGTTGCAAATTGATTTCGTTCCAGCAGCATTACTCTTTGTATCATTAACAGCCCTATATTCTGTTATTGGTGGCTTATGGGCTGTAGCCTATACGGAAATTGTTCAGGGAGCACTTGCAGTAGCGGGGATAGTAGGGATCACAATTTTTATCTTATTCTATTACCCTGATGTAACATTTAACCCGGAGTGGTGGAATATTAGTGAACTCTTCAATAAGGCTGGAGCAGAGTTTTGGACGCTATATCTTGTGTTAGCACTTGGTGATATTCCGGCAGTGGACTTAGGACAAAGGGTAGCCGCGGCTAAAAGTCCAAAAGTAGCACAGCGCAGTATGATTATAGCTGGAACTATTATTATCGCGATCAGCTGGATTCCAGGTATGTTAGGAGAAGCGTTCAAAACGATTTATCCTGGTAGTACAAATCCAGAGACATTGATGCTTGCCTTTGCTCAAGGATATTTCCCACCGTTATTAGCAGCCATCTTTTTAACAGCAATGGCAGCGATGGGGATGTCTACTGTAGCCGCGTGTTATGTTGCGACTTCAGGAATTATCACCAAAAACATTTATTTAGACTTTATTAATCGTAACCCAGATCCTAAAAAACTATTAAGATTTTCAAGACTGATTATTATTTTAAGCGCTTTGCTAGGTTTATTTCTAGCGGTCAGCTTCCAGAAAGTAATTGATTTAGCATATTTGGCATGGGATATTATATTCGTGACAATTTTCTGGCCAATCGTTTTAGGGCCGTTTTGGAAGCGAGTAAGTACACCTGCAGTTTGGGCTAGTATAACTGTCGGGTTAGTTTATTACACTATTACATCTTTAACACATGTGCCTAGTCTTACAATCCAATCAAAAGGATTTTTAGGTTTGTTAAATGAACTGTGGCAAGCACCTGTTTTCTCAGGCGTTGTGATTACAGGTATTACAATTGTTATTGTAAGTTTGATTATTCCACCTTCGCAACATGTTCTCGAGATGCATAAAATTGAAAAAGATAAGACTTTAGACAATGTAGGCAGTAAAGAGGAATTAAAGGAACATTCAAATTAATAATTATTTATAAATAAAAATAGAAACATTTACAATATACAATATAAACATATGTTCTAAAAAGAAAAGAGCACTTCATTCCTCCCACCTTTGGAGAAGTGGGCTTCCTGAAGCTCACTTCTGTGATATTGCTTCACAAACTAATCTACTTGCATTAAATGCTGCGATTGAAGCAGCTAGAGCTGGTGAATCTGGAAAGGGCTTTGCCGTAGTAGCTGAAGAAGTTAGAAAACTCGCGGAGCAATCAGAAAAATCGGCGAATAGTATATCAAATTTGATTTCCAAAATAAATGAGGATACGAGCTAAACTGTGCAAACGATGAATGTTGTAACAGGAAATGTAGAAGATGGTTTACAAGCTGTTGAAGAAGCTGGAAAATCATTTGAAAGTATTCTCCAATCTATTCAGGGTGTAGTATCTCATACCAAACAAGTTTCTGTAACCTCAGAAGAAATGTCCGCATTTTCTGAGGAGATTACAGCAGGCGTTATGGAAACAACGATGCTAGCTAATAAGGCTGCAAAGGCAACAGAAAGTGTTGTAGAGCGTACGATGGAGCAAGAAAGCTACAATCAAGATATTCTCCATTCTATTTTAAAACTGAACAAAATGGCAGAAGAACTGGAAAAATCCGTTTCAAAGTTTGATGTAGACGCTAAAAACACAGATATTTCCCACAGAAATTAAGAATGAAAAGATAATCGTTAGAATAAAATTTCTATTAACATGGATGAAATAAACCTATCGATTATCTTTTTGAGGGTGGGATATGGATGAAAACCTTTTTTCTTGTAATTCTAGGAATGATCTATTTATTAATAGCAAAGTTAGTCGAAGCGGCTATCTTTAGTAACGTCTATTTTTTAATTGGTTTAGGGCTATTAATAGCAGGAATTATTCGTTATGTAAAAGAACAATATATCTATAACGATAGATTAAATGAAATGAAAGAGGCAAGTGAGGAGGAGCTTATGGCTATCCCTCATACGCATTGCATCATCTCAAATGATTGTTTAAATGCTTTATTACTAAATGAACCTACAAATACACTTTTTCTCGTAAGTAGAGAGGATTTAGAAGAAGATTTGATTAAAAAAGAAATCTCATTCAATAAAATATATGAAGTTGCTATAGTAGAGGACGAAATGTTTATTGCTAGGACTAGCAATAGTTTAATAAGTGGTTCATTACTTGGTGAAGATCTGGATATAGAAGAAGAGGAATCTGATGAAGAGGACCATGAGGATAACACTGTGACTCAATTGACGTTGAAGATTGTAGCTGATAACTTATCTGATCCTATTCTAGAATATGTTTTTCTAGATAACGGTGAGCCTATTTCAAGAGAAGAGGATGAGTATCAAGAAGCGTTAGAGTTATGTGAGGAATGGTTTCAGAAGATCAGTGTTATTATCAAACGTTATGAGCTTGAAAGGGTACCAATTAGACAGTGGCAATAAACTAATATGTAGTAAAGAAAGCTATCTCGAACGTAATGTCGAGATAGCTTTTTAGCTTTTAGGATAATCTAGAGTAATGATCAGGTATCATCTTAAAGTGATCGGGTGAGCGTGAGAAGTGATCAGGTATCGTCTCGAAGTGCTCGGGTGAGCGAAAGAAGTAATCTGGTATCACTCCGAACTGCTCTGGTGAGCCAGAGCAGTGGTCAGGTAACACTCCAAAGTGCTCGGGTGAGCCAAAGAAGTAATCAGGTACCGCTCCAAAGTACTCGGGGTACCAAAGAAATCTCCGTTAGAGACCCAACACGCCACGTTCTCCAAATTAAGAATCCGAACCGAACTTTAAATTTTAAACTGCTGTAATTGGATATTTAGCTCTTCAGCCATACCAGCGAGTTGATTTGCACTCCTTGAAATTTCCTCCATAGTAGCGGCAGTTTCCTCTACAGTTGCTGTTGTTTGTTCTACACCAGCCGCAGACTCTTGAGAAATAGAAGCCATTTCATCAACAGAGACGTTGATAGACTCGGAATTTTGAGCGACTTTATTTAAATTACCTGAGATGGTATTTATGTTAAGAATCATTTCTTCAACGGCTTTCGAAATTTGGTCAAATGTTTCATTTGTTTGATTTAGTTGGGCGTTTCCTCTTTTTACTTCTTCATAGCCGGATTGCAGAGCGGTTGTTACATTGCCAGTTTCTCCTTGAATACGGTTGACGATTGTTGAAATATCAGTGACAGAGAATTGTACTTGTTCTGCTAGCTTCCGAACTTCATCGGCTACAACTGCAAAACCTTTACCATGCTCTCCTGCACGAGCTGCTTCGATGGCAGCGTTTAAGGCAAGTAAATTTGTTTGATTTGAAATATCATCGATGACAGAAACAAGCTTGGAAATTTCAGCAGACTGCACATTTAAGCCTTCAACTTTTTTCACTGAATTTAACACAATCTCATTAATAGCTGCCATTTGTTGTGTTGATTGTATCATTAAGTCTTTACCAGTTGTTGTTAGTTCTTGTACATGACTTGAATGTTCTTTTAATTTAACGCCTTCCTGTGTTGTTTCATGAATGCTACGCTGGAAAGAAGACATTGTTTCGGCTAAATCACCTGCTGTAGATGCTTGTGATTCTGTGCCAGAGGCTAACTCCTGCATAGTCACGGTAATTTGTTCTGTACCTGATTGCACTTCATTCGAAGATTGGGCCAGCTCTTCGCTACTAGCTGCTACTGTTTCGGAAACAATATAGATTGAGCTAATCGTTTGTTTTAATTTTTCATTCATTTCATTGGCGGAAATCATTAATTGACCAATCTCATCACGATGAGTTATTGGAAGTAGTTCATGTTGCAAATGGCCATCCGCTAATTCGCTCATGCGCTTTGAGACAATCGTAATAGGCTTAGAAATATCTCTAGCAGTGACAATAGCGATTAGGACACCTGCGATTATCAATACTATGCTAACAATCAGTCCGACTGTTTTATTGCTTAAACTGGTAGAGACTACGTCATCTCCTACCTTAGTAATGGCATCGGAGCGTTTATCGGCCAATTCTTCATAACCAACACGAACTTCGGTTACGAGATTATTGATAGCTGTTAAATTTTTTAATGCTAATTCTCTATCCCCTTTTTTATAAACATCGAATACTTCGGTATTTACGCGATTGCTCCATGTACGTGCCATTTCTACTAGTGCCGCACGCTCAGGCGTATTTTCGTATTTTTCAACTATACTATTACTTTCCTCAGCAATTTGACGATATTCATTAAAAGTTTCTATGTATTTTTCATCACCTGATACAACATAACTTAAAGCTGCAGAGAGACGAACACTCATAGACATTGCTAGATTCTTACTTGCAGTTAAGACTTGTAAATCTTCTTTCACTAAACCTTCTGCTTGTTTTTCCATCTTATTATTAGAAATGTAGCTATAGGTTGTATAACAAACAACTAGTACTAATAAAAGAATAAATGCACTTAATATTCGAGCTTTAAGTGTTTTAAACTGAAAAATACCTTTCATCTTTTCCCACCCTTTGCTAAATGGTCTCTAAAATATAATTGTTATAGTACAAATATTATTTTATAACTAAATCTTTACATAAATAAGCCCTTTTAATGGAAAAATGAAAAATAGTTTTTTAGTACAATAATATTTTGGTGTTAATGGGGTAGGTAGTTAAAAATATATTGTCTAATATGCAATTGTGAAGTTTTTTTAATATTTTTATGTATTTTTTCCTACTTGAGAAAAAGCACTTGCTGCACAAGTGCACCAAGCGCTCTAAATATTTGGTGTTTGAACACCCACTGAAAAGAAAACACATCTTCACCTCGCCATTTTTCAGCCGAGTCGTAATTGATTATTGTTGTTTTGCTTTTTTAGCTAGTCGTTCCCATTGTAGTAGTGATGGATATGGATCAAATGCCCATTCTGTACGTCCATTGAACTTATAAATGCCATAGTGAAGATGAGGCGGGAATTTTCCGGACGTTCCTTCTTTACCGTAGCCAGAACTACCAACATAACCGAGAACAGTTCCAGGCTCGACAAAGTCGCCTACTTTAATCTTCTTATTATAACTACCGAGATGGGCATAATAATGATATGAGTTATGATTATCACGAATTCCTATGCGCCAACCACCAAATTGGTTCCACCCTTTTATTTCCACTACTCCATAAGAGGTAGAAAGTACGGGAGTACCATAGCTAGCGAAAATATCTGTTCCTTCATGAATACGGCGTCCACCCCAGCCCCTATTGTCTCCCCATGTACTCCGATAACTGTAATCGTAATTAGTAGGAATTGGGAATGTGTGGGCATCGAGCTCAGTTGTTTTGAAATGACTATACATTTTGGAAATGGCGAAGATTTGATTTACGGCTTGTTCACTTCCGTAATATTCCCATAAAGCTAATTTAAAGTCCTCATCAGTTGTTCCGAATTTACTTAAAAATGTAGCCATGGAGAAAATTATATCGGCATCATCCTTTGGGCTGGCAACTCCGTCACTATTGCCATCTAGGCCCATCCCGCCAAAGTAACTAATTGTTTCTGGACGAGTATCATCTCGTACAGGATTTAAAGCACCTGACCAATATTCATCAGAAAATTGAATGGCAATGATACCATCCCGTTTCGGAATATCTTTGCGAACGGATTGTAAATTTCGTTCATATTGGTCAATGGCTGCTAAGAAATGCCATGGGATAAGTAATTCATCAAATTGTACGTAATAGGCCATACGTTGTTGCACAATTTCTTCTTGGGTGGGTTCTTCTTTTGCTAAAGCAACAGAGGGGAGAGTAAAACTCCATAATAACATCCATGATAAAAGGAATATAAAATGGCGATTCAATAGTGGACCTCCTTTCTAACGTTAGAATAACCGAATTTTTTATCTTCATTCAGCACTTTTTGTGGGAAAATGAAGCGGTAGAAATGAGCAATTTTTTGTGATAAAAACGGGCACATAGCGTAGGTTGATTTCCGTTCCGACTGGGCGCTTTGTTGCTACCGCTTCGCTTTCGCACAGATAAAACATTTGTTGCTGCCGCTTCGCTTTCGCACAGATAAAACATTTGTAGCTGACGCTTTGCTTTCGCTACAGGGCAGAGCTTCCTGGGGGCGTCCGATGAGCCGCTTGGGGCAACGCGATGTTGGTCACGAAGGCGTTATCACAGGACGTGATGGTTTTAGCCTTCGTTCCCCTATGCGCTCGCTCCAGGGTCTCATCTGTGACGCTAATCCCCAAGGAGTCGCCCAGTCTCCACTTCAATCAACTTATTCTCAAGTAGTATCTTTTAACAAATGTCATCCTAACTTTGGTGATGAAACAATAAAACGTCAGGTGAAACGAGTAAGTTTAAAACATTCTTTTTGTTTGACTTTGAATTCCTTTATTCTGTAGGAAAAAAATTATAGGCAATAAGAAGAAACTTCAACAAAGAAAAAGTATTGGGTATCATAATGCCATTTCCTTCATACTATGTTATAAATCAAGCCCTGAATGGAGGGAAGGCTATCAACATTTTAGATAAAGTGAAAAGCTATCGCGAAGAAGAAAATCGGCTAAAGTGGGAAGGTACATTTGCAGATTACTTAAACATCATCAAGGAAAGACCTGAAGTTGCTCAAACAGCCCATTCACGCGTCTACAATATGGTGAAAAATGCTGGTGTAGAGGAACGCGATGGGCAAAAAATGTATGAATTTTTTGGGCAAGAAATTTTTGGGCTTGAAACAGCCATTGAAAGACTGGTGGAGGAATATTTCCATCCAGCAGCGCGAAGATTGGATGTTAGAAAACGTATTTTGTTATTAATGGGACCAGTAAGTGGTGGTAAATCAACGATAGTGACCTTGTTGAAACGTGGACTCGAACAATTTTCGAGAACAGATGAGGGTGCAGTTTTCGCAATTAAGGGATGTCCAATGCATGAGGATCCTCTACATTTAATTCCACATCATTTGCGTAATGAATTTTTTGAGGAGTATGGTATACGAATTGAAGGAAGCTTATCGCCTTTAAATACGATGCGTCTTGAAAAGGAGTACGATGGACGTATTGAAAATGTAATGATTGAACGTATTACTTTTTCTGAAGACAAACGTGTGGGCATAGGAACATTTACGCCATCAGATCCAAAATCACAGGATATTGCAGATTTAACAGGTAGTATTGATTTCTCAACAATCGGAGAATTTGGTTCAGAATCTGACCCCCGTGCTTATCGCTTTGACGGGGAGTTAAATAAGGCAAACAGAGGTATGATGGAGTTCCAAGAAATGTTAAAGCTCGATGAAAAATTCTTGTGGAATTTATTATCTTTAACACAGGAAGGTAATTTTAAAGCAGGTCGATTTGCATTAATTAGTGCAGATGAATTAATTGTTGCGCATACGAACGAAACAGAGTATCGTTCATTTATTTCAAATAAAAAGAATGAGGCGTTACATTCACGTATTATTGTCATGCCGATTCCGTATAACTTAAAAGTTAGTCAGGAAGAATTGATTTACGAAAAAATGATTAAAGAAAGCGATATGTCACATGTTCATATTGCGCCGCATGCATTGAAGGCCGCAGCAATCTTTTCGGTTCTAACAAGACTAGAAGTACCGAAAAAACAAGGTGTGGATCTTATAAAAAAAATGCGACTGTACGACGGAGAAAATGTGGAGGGATTTAATTCCGTTGACTTAGAGGAGCTTAAAAAAGAGTTTCCGAACGAAGGCATGAACGGTATAGATCCACGATATATTATTAATCGTATTTCTTCTGCAATTATTCGAAAAGAGATACCATCTATTAATGCGTTAGATGTTCTGCGTGCACTAAAGGATGGGCTTGACCAGCATGCTTCCATTTCTCAGGAAGATCGAGAAAAATATATGAACTATATTGCAGTTGCTCGAAGAGAGTATGATGAAATTGCCAAAAATGAAGTGCAAAAAGCATTTGTTTATTCGTATGAAGAGTCTGCAAAAACATTGATGAATAATTACCTCGATAATGTAGAGGCGTTTTGTAATAAAAATAAAATTTTCGATCCATTGACTGGTGAGGAAATGAATCCTGATGAAAAATTAATGCGCTCTATTGAAGAACAAATAGGTATTTCGGAAAATGCGAAAAAGGCATTCCGTGAGGAGATATTAATTCGTATTTCTGCTTATGCTCGAAAAGGTAAGCGTTTTGACTATAATTCTCATGAAAGATTACGAGAAGCAATACAGAAGAAACTATTTGCGGATCTTAAGGATGTCGTGAAAATTACAACATCTTCAAAAATGCCGGATGAATCACAGCTGAAGAAGATTAATGAGGTTGTAGCAAGACTTGTTGATGAGCATGGCTATAATACAACGTCTGCTAATGAATTATTGCAGTATGTAGGTAGTCTGTTAAATCGTTAGTGGCTTTAACCTATTCAGTGGAAACTATAAGACTATTGATAGGAATGAATAGGAGTGTCCCATTTTAGGGCACTCCTTTTATCTTCATATAAGTTCAAGAAAGCGAATGACTAGCATAGTATAGAAAAAGCGAATTTGATAGATGGGTGAGGATAAAAATGACTGAAAACGAAAATAAACGTTTTGCCATTTCTCAGGAAAATTGGTCCCTCCATCGTAAAGGGCACCAGGACCAGCAACGGCATATGGAAAAAGTAAAAGATGCGATTAAGAATAATTTACCGGATTTAGTTAGTGAAGAAAGCATTGTCATGTCCAATGGTCGCGAGGTAATTAAAATACCTATACGTTCACTTGATGAATATAAAATTCGATATAACTATGATAACTCCAAACATGTTGGGCAAGGTCAAGGAGACAGTAATGTAGGTGATGTGGTTGCGCGTGATCCCAGCAGAGGCAATCAGGCTAATGGTCAAGGAAAAGAAGCTGGTGACAAGCCAGGTCAGGATTATTATGAAGCTGAAGTAAGCATTGAAGAGGTTCAAAATGTGTTATTTAACGAGCTTGAGCTACCAAACCTACAGCAGAAAGAAAAAGCGGATATTAAGACGGAAAAAATTGAGTTTAACGATATTCGGAAAAAAGGTTTAATGGGAAATGTCGATAAAAAGCGCACAATCCTTAATGCGCTAAAGCGTAATGCTATTCAAGGAAAAGCAGAAATTACGCCGATTCATAATGATGATCTGCGTTTTAAAACGTGGGACGAAGTGGAAAAACCTGAATCGAAGGCAGTGGTCCTTGCTATGATGGATACAAGTGGCTCGATGGGCTCCTTCGAAAAATATTGCGCAAGAAGTTTCTTCTTTTGGATGACAAAATTTTTGCGCTCCAAGTATGAGACAGTGGAAATTGAATTTATTGCGCATCATACCGAGGCAAAAGTAGTGACAGAAGAGGAGTTTTTTACGAAGGGAGAAAGCGGTGGAACGATTTGTTCATCTGCCTATATAAAAGCATTGGAACTAATTCGGGAAAAGTATAATCCTGCTCGCTATAATATTTATCCAGTACATTTTTCAGATGGTGAAAATATATCGATGGATAATGAAAAGTGCTTGAAGCTAGTGGGAGAGTTAATGGATGTATCGAGCATGTTTGGATATGGTGAAGTCAATCAGCATAACCGCTTCTCTACACTTATGTACACTTACAAAAAAATAGATGACCCTAAATTTAGATATCATATTTTGAGAAAAAAAGGCGATGTGTACGATGCCTTAAAGAGCTTTTTCAAAAAAAATGAATCTTAAATCATGTTCAAAGGAGGGGGCAGAAAAGTGGAGATGAACGAACTTGAACGAGCAATTGATGAAATTACAGAAATTGCCTCAAGCTTTGGCTTAGATTTCTTTCCAATGCGCTATGAAATTTGTCCGGCAGATATTATTTATACATTTGGCGCATATGGTATGCCTACTCGATTTTCACATTGGAGCTTCGGTAAACAATTCCACAAAATGAAGCTTCAATATGATTTAGGGCTAAGTCAAATCTATGAGCTAGTGATTAACTCAAACCCATGTTATGCATTTTTACTAGATAACAATACGTTAACACAAAATAAATTGATTATTGCGCATGTATTGGCACACTGCGATTTCTTTAAAAATAATGTACGCTTCTCCAATACTAGAAGAGATATGGTGGAGAGTATGACTGCAACAGCTGAACGGATAGCTGGCTATGAAAGAGAATATGGAAAGGAAGAGGTCGAACAGTTTTTAGATGCGGTTTTAGCGATTCAGGAGCATATCGATCCTTCCCTTTTACGACCAAAATTGTCTTGGAATACGGAGGATGAACTTGAGGAGGAAATTCATCAAGCAAAATCACCGTATGATGATCTCTGGCGTTTAGACGATAAGGAAAAAGAGTATAGATCGGTAAGGCGAAAAATAAAGCACTTCCCACCAAAGCCAGAAAAAGATTTATTGCTATTTTTAGAGGAGCATAGTCGGGAGCTCGAGGACTGGCAGCGAGATATATTAACGATGATGCGTGAGGAAATGCTTTATTTTTGGCCACAATTAGAGACAAAAATAATGAATGAGGGCTGGGCTTCCTTTTGGCACCAACGCATCATGCGTGAGCTTAAGTTAACAACAGCGGAAACGATTGAATATGCGAAATTAAATGCAGGTGTTGTGCAGCCTTCAAAAACATCCATTAATCCTTATTACCTTGGTGTGAAAATTTTCGAGGATATTGAGAACCGCTATAATCATCCAACGGAAGAGATGAGAAAGCTAGATGTTCAGCCAAACTCAGGTCGAGAGAAAATGTTTGAGGTTAGAGAGATAGAGTCGGATATATCCTTTATCCGTAACTATTTGACGAAGGATTTAGCAAGACGTGAAGATCTTTATTTGTTCCAGAAAAAGGGCAGTGAATACCGTATTACAGATAAGGAGCATGAAATGGTTCGAGATCAGCTCGTATCGATGCGTGTAAACGGGGGATTCCCATATATCGTCGTTAAAAACGGAGATTACCTTCGTAACGGAGAGCTCTATTTAGTACATGGCTACGAGGGAATGGAGCTCGATCCACACTACTTAGAAAACGTTTTGCCATATATTTATCAGCTATGGGGTCGTCCTGTACATCTAGAAACAAATGTGGATGGAAAGCCAATGCTTTATTCATATGATGGTACAAAAAATTATAAACGCAATGTGTGAGACATGGTTCCTTGGTGGATAATCAAAACAAAAACTTCTATCTGTTGGTATAAAATACCCCTACAGATAGAAGTTTTTTGCAGTTCAGAATAAAGGTTCATCGCCATGATTTCCGTTCCGACTGGGCGCTTTGTTGCTGCCGCTTCGCTTTCGCACAGAGCAAAGCTTCATGGGGATGTTCGATGATCCCAATAAACTTTATTCGTTGTTATTTCCCTCTAACAATGGAGAGGACTCATTTTCATCTTCACTACTTTCACTATGATTCGAAGATGAATGGATATCGCTGTCGATCACTCTACTGTCTTTTACTTTTATGCCTTGTTGTCCGCCAGCTTCATCATTATCGTCACTTGCAATACCGCTTCTACCGTTTCCATCGGCGAATTGGGAGTTAATATTTCTAGTACTGCCGTGTATGGCATTTTGACCTCCTTGGTTGGCATTAGTACCTACATCCTTATTTATCTTCATTCAGGAGAAGATTCTCACCTATGAAGATGGTGAGATGAATGCGGATGTGATTCCTTTTCAATGGATGTTCAAACACCTCCTGAATGAAGATAAAGCCTCCGGCGGATGTCACGGATTTTCAAAGGAATGAATTGTGCGGGCACAATTCAAAATCCGGACGCAATTACGCCAAGGCGAAATTGATTGGTCCGCCACCTTCAGCCCTTTGTTCAAAATGGATTTCTTTATTGCCAATATTAATAGTAAGATGGATGGTAATATGATTTTTAGATGAATCCTTTGAATGTTCATTATCAGGCATAATTTTCACCTCCTTCATTTTAGCATTACTATTAAGTTATTAACTTTTCTCTAGCTTACTTGTTCATGTAGCCCTAAGATGTATAAATAATGTGAGGGGATGGAGACTGAAAAACTGTTCCTTATCGTAAAATTTGATAAAATGAATAGGATTTGAATATAAGAAGAACTGGAACGGTGAATCAACGTTGAGAACATTTAAAAAGGTTTATATAGAAATAACGAGTGTCTGTAATTTAGCATGTAGCTTTTGTCCGCCAACTGCTCGTGCAAAGGGACTTATTAAAGTAGAACAATTTAATAAAATATTGGATGAAATACGTCCTCATACGAAATATATTTATTTGCATGTAAAAGGAGAGCCGCTTTTACACCCACGTATTGATCAATTACTTGATGCAGCACATGAGAAAGGTTTTAAAGTTAACATTACAACGAACGGTACGCTAATTAAAAAGAATCGTGAAAAGATACTAGGGAAACCAGCCTTACGTCAAATCAATTTTTCTTTGCATAGTTTCGACGGTCATGAGGGATCGGAAAATCGTGAGAAATATTTAGGGGATATATTAGATTTTGTGCGTGCTTCGAGAGACTATAATACGATTATTTCATATCGTTTATGGAATTTACAAAAGGATAGTGTAACGGATATTGCGGCACGAAGAAATCGTGAAACGCTTGAAATTCTAGAAAATGAATATAATCTTGATTATCGCATCGAAGAAAAAGTGCAGCCCGGTAAAGGTGTAAAGATTGCTAATAATATTTATTTAAATCAAGATCATGAATTCAAGTGGCCAAGCTTACTGGAGCCGGAGGATGAAGGCAAAGGTTTTTGTCATGCCCTACGAAGCCAAGCCGCTATTTTAGTGGATGGTACAGTAGTGCCTTGCTGTCTTGATGGTGAGGGCGTTATTAATTTGGGGAATGTGAATGAGAAATCCTTTACAGACATTGTTCAAGGAGAACGTGCAAATAATATTATCGACGGATTTTCACGTAGAGAAGCAGTAGAAGAGCTATGCAGAAAATGTGGCTATCGTCAAAAGTTTGGAATGTAATAGAAAGATCCATTTGGTTGTAGACTAAATGGATTTTTTATATGGTTAAAACAATGGCATGCCACCAGGATAGAACAGGTTCATCATCAAAAATTTTGGATGACATTTGATAAAATAATTTGTAGTTAGCCGTCAAACAGCTCCAACGTCATTGACTATTGGAGCTGTTTTTCTTTGATTGTGAATCAATAGTATCTAAAAAATCCTTCGTAATACGTACTACGTATTTCACTTCGTCTAAATTGCGCTCCCTTAATACTGAACGATGTATATCAAGCACAAGGTTCTTTTCTTCAATATCAGTAACACCAGATAATTTTTGAAAATTAAAAAGCTCCTCAGGTGCAATATCTAATGCTTTCATCAGTGTTTCTAAAGTGCTTAATGTAATATTAGATTGCCCGTGTTCAATGTTTGAGATTCGTCCTTTACTAAAACCTAGTTTCCCCGTTTTTTCTGCTACTTCTTCCTGACTAAGCCCCTTGGAAACCCTAATAATACGGAGTTGTTCGCCTACTAGCTTTAAAAAGTCTGACATATGATTCACCTCTATGTAAAAAGCTAGTGAAAAACATTAAAAATGCCTATACCATTATAGTGGTATAATAGAGTTAATGTTACATTAAAATGGTACAATGATTGGTAGTAAGTTTTTATTGAGAAAAAAGACTTATGAAAAATAGTGTTGATGATTCCAGTAGCTTGTTTTAGGGTATAACTAATTAAGTTGAGGATTGGAGGATTCAGGCATGGTAAAGCGTTATCGATTAGATGAAGTTGCTAAAATAGAAGAGGGGAAAATAGTACCGAAGAAAAAGTATTTTACAAACGTCGGAGTACCCCTAATTACAGCAGAAAATTTAAAAAAGTTAATGCTAAATGGTGATATTGAACAATTACCAAAAGTTAATAATACATTTAAAAAACATTTTAAGTGTGCACCAGTACCAGCTAAAACCATCATTCTTACTAAAGCTAATTTGAAGGAAACAAATAAATATATTTATCAATGCGAAACTGAAACATGTATTGCAAACGATATCGTCGCTATTATTCCAAATGAAACAATTATTTTAAGTGATTATTTATTACACTTTCTCAGATGGTATCAAATTAATAAAGAATGGCATCATTTGTACCATATATCCATTGATATTCCGATGATAGATAACCAACACAGAAAGGTGCAAATTTTAAATAAGATTCATCTTTTATTAAAAAATAAAGAGTCTTTGATGATAGCAGTAGAGGGGCTACCACAGCATTTTAACAATTTTTCAATGCAAATAGAAAATCACTCACAAAATTTACAACATGGGTTTAATCGGGCTCAGCATATTTACAATATAATGCTACATAAAATTTTTAAGGGTGAGCTTAAATAAAGTAAAAAGGTTCTTCATCCGCACTGGAATCGGATAAAATGAATTTAGTCGGTGTAAAGGCAAAAACCCCTTACACCGACTTTTATCAATTATGCCTCGGCATAATTGCGTCCGGAATCGGCTTTGTACTTGCACAAAGAACTCCTTTCCGATTCCGTGACATCCGCCGGAGGCTTTAACTTCTTTCAGCGGATGTTGGGACATCTGCTGAAAGAAGTTAAATTTCGATAATTATAGGTAAAATCATTGGTTTTC
Organism: Lysinibacillus sp. RC46; assembly: GCF_041262385.1. Taxonomy (NCBI): domain Bacteria; kingdom Bacillati; phylum Bacillota; class Bacilli; order Caryophanales; family Bacillaceae; genus Lysinibacillus; species Lysinibacillus sp. RC46. Next base: position 69,262 of record NZ_JBGCCF010000013.1, read on the forward strand.
TTTTTGTTTGTGTAAATAGATATTGACCGACAGCTCTTTTGATTTCTCTTTTTAAGACATGGATTGGCTGCTTACTTTCTTCCTGAAGCTCATTTACCGTTTCTTTGACGAGAATATTTACTTTCGTTAAAAGCTCCTCAAAGTCTTTGGCATAAACAAAGCCCCGCGAAATTGTATCCGGTTCTGAAATAAAGGCACCATCTATTTTATTAAGTGTTATAACGATAACGAGCATACCGTCTTCTGATAGCTGTTTGCGATCTCGTAAAACAATTCCTTCGACTTCACCGATACCGATACCGTCGACATACGTATCACCTGAAGGAATTTTACGTGTTTGCCTAGCCATTGCATTTTCAATATCAACAACATCCCCGTTTTTCATAATAAACGTATGCCCTCTTTTGACACCAACGGACTCAGCTAACAAACGGTGCTGATGTAACATACGGAATTCACCATGAATCGGAATGAAAAATTTGGGCTTCATTAGCGTCAGCATTAGTTTTAAATCTTCCTGGTAGCCATGACCTGAAACGTGCATACCGGTATGACTGGCCGAGCCATAAATAACCTTCGCACCTAGCTGGAACAAATTATCAACGATCCGTGATACACCCTTTTCATTCCCTGGAATAGGGGATGAAGCTAAAATAACTGTGTCATCAGGTAAAATTTTGACTTCACGATGATTTCCATTTGCTAAGCGAGAGAGTGCAGCTAATGGCTCACCCTGACTACCCGTACATAATACAACAACCTCTTCGGGAGGAAGATATTTCACCTCACGTGCATCTATTAACATATCCTCTGGAATGTTTAAATAGCCTCGCTCAAGCGCAACATCTACAACATTCACCATACTCCGCCCAAGTAATGCAAGTTTTCTATTTGTAGTAATCGTTGCATCTACAATTTGCTGTATGCGATTAACATTAGAAGCGAAAGTAGAGATAACGATTTTACGCTCAGCATGTAAAAATGCATCTTCTATATGACTACCGACAAGCTTCTCTGAAGGAGTTAAACCAGGTCGTTCGGCATTCGTACTTTCAGAGATAAGTACTAATACGCCTTCTGATCCTATCTCAGACATTTTATGAATATCTGCAAACTGATTATTGACAGGCGTTAAATCAAATTTAAAATCTCCGGTGTGTACTATATTGCCTTCAGGTGTATTCATAACGATTCCTAAGCAATCAGGTATACTATGGTTTGTTCTAAAGAAACCAACATCAACTTGTCCGAAATTTAATGATGAATCAGAACGAATTTCAATTAACTCAGTCTCTCTTAAAAGCTTATGTTCTTTCAACTTTAGCTCGATTAAACCAAGAGTAAAGCGTGTTGCATAAATAGGGACATTTATTTTTTTTAACAGATAAGGGATACCGCCGATATGATCCTCATGTCCATGTGTTACAATTAATGCTTTGATTTTTTCTTTATTTTCCAGTAGGTACGTAATATCAGGAATTATTAAATCGATACCTAGTAGGCTTTCGTCTGGAAATTTAGCGCCACAGTCGATAATTAAAATATCATTCCCATACTGTACTACATACATATTTTTTCCAATCTCATTAATGCCACCTAAGGCGAAAATCGATAACATATTGTCTTTTGTGGACAAGCCTATTCCCTCCTAATTTTTCAGTATGTTCCTTTAATGAAAATTCAGCATTAGTAGTATAGCTTTAAGCGTTTCATCCTATACGAAAAGACAATTTTAGGTTAAGCATTAATATTAGATTTTCATGAAGAATAGAATAGAGGAACGTATAGAATAAAGGAGATGTGACTGGTTGTCGAATTACTTACAGCATGCGATGTTTGAACATAGGTTTTGGCTAAGAATACTGAAAGACCATTCTCAATTTATTCATGATTCCTTGTATCCATCGGAAACAGAGGATATTAAAAGAGCGAGCGCATTTATTCTTCAATTTTCTCAGCTTCTTGCCTATGTAAATTCGATAGAGGCCAATAATGCGGTTTCCTTCTCACTTACAGTCGATGAAGCTGTAGAACAACTAAAGCAATTTAAATTTTATTTGCTTAGAAAGCAATTAACGGGAAATATTAATACCCATCTACCACCTACCTTTTTTAATCATATGGTGAATGAATTAGAGGAGTATCAAAATGTACTTAGCTATTTGAAGAAGGGGGAAGTCCCGCCAATCTTTCATGAGCTACATCATCACTTACTCTGGCTGTTAGATGCATCAGGACATGCAGGTATCATTCATGACGATTTGGATGGTGTAGAAAGAAGATTGAGACAAAAAAGTACTACCTTCGCTCAACATTTTGAAGAGTTTTATTTAAAAGCAGTAGAGCTTACAGGATACTTGCGTTCAAATATAGACTCATTTCCCGCATTAACTCGTTTTAATCATGATGTGGATATAGAAATGGGATTATTCAAAACTTTTTTACGGGAGTTAGAGGAGATGGAGTTAAGTGCAGAAGTATTAGGTACATTTACAGCTCTAATGGCGGATCATATGCTAAGAGAGGAGCAATACTATTTATCGAAGCTTGCACAATCTAGAGGCGAAGGTTAATTTCACTAAAGAGGTCTCTTTAGCAAAGTGAGAGGTTGATTTCCGTTCCGACTGGGCGCTTTGTTGCTGACGCTTCGCTTTCGCACAGTTAAAACATTTGCCGCTGACGCTTCGCTTTCGCGCAGAGCAGAGCTTCCTGGGGGCGTCCGATGAGCCGCTTCGCTGCAGGCTCTCATCTGTGACGCTGATCGCCAAGGAGTCGCCCAGCCTTCACTCCAATCAACCACTTCACATAGCGTGTATCTTCTGGCACGTCACCCTGGATGTTGGCATAAAAAGTGAAGGCAACCTGAGATTTTCAGGTTGCCTTTTTTATTCCGATAAATCAGCATAATGTTCCGATAAAACTAAAAAACATTCCGATAAAATCTTAGGAATGTTTTTAGTCTGAATTATGATGATTGTAAGCGCCTAACTTAAAGAGTGGAGGCTACTCGGCTTCACTCACGTTGTTGAATTTTAAGGATGAATAAAAACGCCAGTACCGATTGGGACAATGCTTGCAAGCTCTTCGACATCCTTATTATGCATACGAATACAACCCCGTGAAACGGCATGACCGATAGAGCTAGGATTATTAGTTCCATGAATACCATAATGCTCTTTCGATAAACTCATCCACATTGTCCCAAACGGACCACCGGGATTTGGAGCTTTATTAATGATTATAAAATTTCCAGTAGGTGTATCATGTAACATCCTACCAACCGCAATTGGGTATTGCTTTTGAAGAATATTATCCTTATATAACCGTAGCCATCGATTTTCCGTAGAAATATCTATTCTATAAGGAATAGTATTTGGATTAGGAAATCCAGGTATAACAATTTGTTGTCCTAAATAAATTACATTCGGATCTAACCCAGGATTAGCAGCCATTATGGATGATAACGGTGTACGATAATTTCTAGCTATTTGAGCCAAAGTTTCTCCTGCTTTAACTGTATGAATCAAATTTATCACCTCCAATAGATTAAGGCTCATCTCCAAAAGTTGGGGATGATATTTGTTAAAACGAATGTCGTTTCGAAAGCGCCAAGTCGGAACGGAAATCAACCCACGCTATGGTGATGTGCCTAAAATAATTTCATTTATACAGGTTATGCCGTGGATATAGAAAATACCTTTAACTTCTTTCAGCAAACACCTGTACCTGTACCTGTACCTGTAGATACGCTTTCGTGCAAAAAACATCTGCAGGCCTAAACCATAAAGCCAATTCCAGACGTAATTATGCCGAAGCATAATTGATTTTTCATAAGGATAGCTACTGTAGTTAGTTGGATATGATAAGCAGTAACAAACTATATCCAGTAATCGAGGAGTTATTTATGAAAGAATTTAAAATTACTTATTTTTTTGATGAAATGCATTATGTACGGAGATTTATCCATATCGAATCACAGGAAAAAGCAGAGGCATTAGTTCGCAGCGAACGAGATCAATATATATCCTTTACAGATAGTAGAGGGATGTATCATGAGCTGCATACAAGAAATGTTCGGGTCATTCAAATATCTGAATATCATCGTATCGATAAAAGTGCGAAAACGAAAGGTACATGATTTGTCCAATATTGCACATGCTACAGGTAAAGGAGTGAGCAAAGATGGACATAGAAAACATACCACATGAGAAAAAAATATTTATGAATTTAGCAAGCAAGAACAAGCCAGACATGGTCGAATCAGATACAATAAGTCTTTTCGATTTACACGAAGATATGCAAACGGTTGATGCTATACCGATTAAGGAACTCAATAAAAAAGTAGAACGAGAAGGCGATGAATTGATCGAATTGCAGCCTGATGAATTATAGAAGGTAGGGATTTATATGACTGACCATAATGAAGCTCAGTTTACTTCTGCTGGAACAGATATTAATGAAGTAAAAAGAGAAAATGCAGAAGGTGGTTTATCATACAACGAAGTGAAAAAGCTACTAGCCCAAAGAGGTGGGCATGGTACGGAAATATATAGTGATACAGATGTCGAAGAAGTAAAGCAACAGATTCATGGGAAAAAGCAATAAGCTAATTGGGGAGGAGTATGAAATTAAGTACTCCTCTATTTTCTATTTAGATGAAAAAAATCACTGATTAAAATACAGCTTTATTTTACAATGAAAAGTAAATGTAAGGAGGTGTGCGAATGGAGGAAAAACGTTGTCCGTTATGTGGACAAGAAAATCATTGTGGGGTAGTAAATGGGCAAAAGGATTGCTGGTGTATGACAAAGAGTTTCCCTAAAGAAATCCTTGAAGAAGTACCTAAAGAGCAATGTATTTGTCAAAAGTGCTTGGATACATATAAAAAAGATTAAACGATTTCGGTATTAAAAATACTTCAATGCTGTTACGAAACAATAGAGATCAGTTGGTACAATTGTCTACCGCACAACAACCTATCGGACATATATTACTCTGAAAGGAGTGTGTCTAATGACTAAACCAGTTGTACTCAGTAATGTAACAAAGGTTTATTTAGAGGAAAACCAAAGGATCCTCGATAAAATGATGCAGGGCATGACCTATGTGACCATAACATGTAGTATTTCAGAAAATTTTATTAAGCAAATATTACCGCATCAAGTAGCTGCTATTAAATTGTCGGAAAACGTTTTGCGATACACCACGAATATACTTGTACAAAATCTCGCGTTAGAAATAATAGCAACAAGTACGGAAACTGTTGAATGCCTCGAAGCGATACAAAATAGATGCTGTATCGTACAAAATTCGGAATGTGAATTGTACGAATATATGTGTGCTTATAAAGAAATTACTGGGGCTATGTTCCAAGCAATGAGTTTACCGCCAGTTTCCAATAATATTAATATAAACTTTCTGCGAACAATGATTGTTCACCATCAGGCAGGCGTTCGACTAGCGCAAAACGTTTTAAGGTTCTGTATTTGCCAAGAATTAATACCAATCCTTCGAAATATGATTCAAACTATGTGCGATCGTATTTGCGAAATGGAAAAATTACTAGATGCTTTAAAGGATTGCGAGAATTGCTAGTTTGAATTTAACATTTATAAAGTGAAAAAACGCTAGAGTCGAAGTCGATTTTAGCGTTTTTTTTGTGACTACAATGTATATCAGCGAAACTCAACTCTTGATGAAAAATAATCAAACATTCTCAACAGAAGGAGCGCACATAAATGTTACTGTTCGTTTATTACTATCGTAAAGACACCATTCTCGATGATCAACAACCGATCCAACATTGATACCGTATTGCTTTTCTTGTAATGCGATTGGTTGGCCATAGCGAATACGAATAGGTAACTTTTTATTGCGATGATAAAGACCTGATTCATGACTATGTCCGAAGAAAAGAAGCGATTTATTAAATGGCGGAAATGTAGGCTGCCACGTCACACTCCATTTAAATTGATGTCCATGCATAAGTGTTGCACCATCAATCTCCATTGTCTCAGGTAGTTCTGTAAAACGTTCAATACCAGTTACACGTGTAATACGCTCTTCCTGATTGCCACGAATAGAGGGGAATGTTAGTAAATTTTCAAAATCATTTTCGACTATCGCAGCTTTTTGTAGCGGTATACCCGACATTGTTTGAGCCTTTTTCTTACTTACAGTACATTCGTATAAATCACCTAATCCCAATACCTTTGCATCTTTCGCAGATTGCTGAATATGGGCTAGAACTGCCTTAGTATCTTCTATATTAGAATGTAAATCTCCTAAAAGTGCGTACAACATTTTAATCAGGCCTTTCATCAATTATGCCTCGGCATAATTCCGTGACATCCGCCGGAGGCTTTAACTTCTTTCAGCGGGTGTCCAAACATCTGTAGCTGACGCTTTGCTTTCGCTACCAAAACATTTGCCACTGACGCTTCGCTTTCGTGCAGATAAACATTGTACCTGTCGCTATGCTTTCGGTTCAAAAGACATTTGCTGAAAGAAGTTATTCATTATACAAATATCATACACCTAACAGAAATTGATAGAAAAGTAAAATGTATAAATATATTTAGTTACATATGGATTATATTTCAGTTCATCACCATAACATCGAGTTGATTTCCGTTCCGACTGTGTGCTTTCCTAGAGGCGTCCTATGAGCCGCTTGGGCCAATAAATGTTGGTCACGAAGTCGTTATCCTAGGACGTAATGTATATAGCCTTCGTTCCACTATTGCTAATCCCAAAGAATCAGCAGTCTCCCTCCAATCAATTTTCCCGCATGACAAATACTTTAATAAAATGTCATCTCTAACTTTCGGTAATGAGTCTTATATTTTTTATGTGTAGAAAAATTGCCAACGTTTTCATAGATTGATAAAATATAATTGGAATTTTCTGATTTTTCCAGAACGATTCTACAGGGTATGAGGGAAATGAATTTTAAAAAATTTGGGGGGCTTATGATGACGATGTTAATGACAGATATTCTACAAAACTATGCTATGCAGCAACCAAATGGGATTGCAACGGTTTACGATGGGACAAAGCTATCCTATAGTGAATTTTATAAAGGTGCAGAAACATTCGCATCATACTTACAAGAGCAAGGCTTTGAAAAAGATGATGTAATTGCATTATATACGCTCAATTCAGATATATTTTTAATCGCTTATATTGGTGTTCAGTTAGCAGGCTATGTTGTCATGCCTATTAATACAAAACTAGCAGCTCCAGAGGTCGAATTTATTTTTAATCATTCAGAAGCTAAAGGGCTTATTTATGATGAAAGGTTAGAGGATGTACTCGCAACTATTGCCTATCCATTTCAACATACTGTAGGGCTCAAAGAGATGAAAGACGTTATTAAAAACTATCCAGGTCAAAGAAAAGCTGTCAAATTGGAGCCTCATGATACTGGTGTTGTTATGTATACTTCTGGGACGACGGGTAAACCAAAAGGGGTAATGCTAACTCATCAAAATATTGTATCAACTGCGGATATATGGTCGTCCTCAATGGATATGACCAATGAGGATAGAATGTTTATTTGTACGCCTTTATTTCATTGTGCAGGCCTTCATGTATTTGCGATGCCGATGTTTTATAAAGGCGGTACGATGGTTATAGAAGAGGCTTTTTCTGCGACAAACACTTTAGAACAGTTTGTTGCTACAGATTCAACAATTTTCTTTGGTGTTCCGTCAATGTATACAATTATTTTAAATACACCTAACTTTAAGGAACATACATTTAAAAATTTACGTTTATTATGTTACGGAGCGGCACCGATGCCTTATGAGCTTGTTAAGCAAGTGAAGGAGGCTTTCCCTAATGTGAAAGTACAAAACCTGTATGGACAAACTGAAAATTCTCCTGCAACTACTTCTCTTTTAGATGCCGATGCATTGACAAAGATTGGATCAGTAGGAAAACCATTAGCTCAAACGGACGTCCGTGTTGTTGATAGCTTTGGTGAAACGGTGCCAGCGGGTGAGGTAGGAGAAATTTGTGTCAAAGGACCACAAGTCATGAAAGGTTATTTACGTAACCCTGAAGAAACAGCTAGAGCAATTAAAGATGGCTGGCTCTATTCAGGAGATTTAGGGCGTTTTGATGAAGAAGGTTATCTCTATATTGTTGATCGTAAAAAAGATATGATCATTCGAGGTGGCGAAAATATTTATCCTATCGAGATCGAAGAGGTTTTATATCAACTGCCAGAAATTTTAGAGGCTGCCGTTGTAGGTTTACCACATGAGGTATATGGCGAAGTCCCGAAAGCATTTGTCGTATTGAAGGAAGGGAAGTCTTCCGATGAAGAGGCGATAATGGCTTATTGTCGGACTCAGCTTGCAAAGTATAAAGTGCCACATGAAATTGAATTTTTAACTGAATTGCCACGTAATGCTTCTGGTAAAGTTTTAAAGCATGTATTACGACCAAGAGTAAGCACGCATAACGTGTAAAACGGTTTGATGAAACTCGAAAATAGCAAACATAGTAATACCTTATCGGGCGTACACTGAATTTAGAGATGCTATTGTGTAGAGGATTTATATTAGGCCTCTGCGCAATTGCGTTCGAGGCTTTTACTTCTGGATGTTTGGACAACCGCTGAAAGAAGTTAAAATAGGAACGTCTATGAAATTAGCGTATAATAGAGTCTGCGACAAATTGAAATAATATAATAGAATTGAAGTTATTGTCTTCAAACAAGATAGGAGCGGAATTTGTCTTGTGGACGAGGTATAAACGCCTTTTACTAATAGGTATTATGATAATCATGCTACTTTCAAGTTGCAATCCGTTTTCGCAGCATGAAACGCAAAACAAAGGATTAACTGTGTTAACGGTAGAGTTTAATAGTGGTGCACCCATACCTAACCTTTATATAACTGCTACAGATGTAGAGAAAGGAGAGGTAGTGGAGGATGCGGTTGGCTCGGAAGAGGGCGAAGCAACATTTTCGAAGCTTATCGAGGGGCGGAAATATGCTATGGCAGCAACTACGCTTGAAAATAGTACAACAAACGATGGTTATACGACAATCGAAAATTTTACATATGATGCGACAAAGCCGTATTATCGATTGGAAACACATTTTTCGAGGGATGAGCAAGAGCTGGATGTACCAGTTGTTATGCAAAATCCTGAACTACCACATGGCTGTGAAATAACATCATTAACAGCTGTATTAAATTATTATGGGCTAGACGTTACGAAGCTGGAAATGGCTGATAATTATTTACCAAAGCAAACAATAAGTACTGTAGACGGACAACGATTTGGTCCAAATCCAGCACAGGCTTTTGCAGGAAATCCTCGTGATAAAGCACACGGTATGTATGTCTTTGCAGCTCCGATTGTCAAAGCCGCAGAGGCAGTAATAGCAGATAAACAGGCAAACTTACAGGTGACAAATAAGAGTGGTGCCACGCAGGACGAAATTTTACAGCTTGTTCGAGAGGGAGTCCCTGTTGTGACATGGGTTACATTAGATTTATCAGAGCCAAAAAGAGATCTAGATAAGGGCTGGATCTATGAAGGTGAAAAAGTGCCGCATGAAGCGTATATGAACTTACATGCTGTTGTTTTAACCGGGCATTTAGGAGATAAAGTAGTTGTTATGGACCCGTTAAAAGGCTTTGTCACTTATAATGTGGATCAGTTTTTTAAAAGCTATAGAGAGTTAGGTGAACAAGCTGTAGCCGTTCATAAATGATTCGAAAGAAGAGTTATAAGTCGTACAAGGAAAGTATGTTACACTTGTAAAAAAAGGCTTGTCACTGGGGATGACCCCCACGTGATGTGAGAGCCAAATAAAAGCTAAAGTGAGTTGAGTAGAATGGCCATTGAGCACGCTTTTTTACCGGTTTTATTAGGAGATGAAATGAATGCTTACGGCATGGCAAGAGCATTTTACGAGTCCTATGGCGTTAAACCACTTGCATTAAATCATACGAATATGGAGAAAATACAGCAGAGTGATTTATTAATATTTCGTGAAGTTCCAAGACTCCATATTGAAGATCGTTTTGTCGTGGCGTTAAAGGCAATTGCAGAGGAATTTGCAGGAAAAAAATTGCTGTTGTTAGCCTGCGATGAATTTTACGTAAAAAAAATTGTGCAACATAAAGAGGAGCTAGCAGAGTATTTTGTAATTCCTTATGTGGATGCAAACCTTGCTAATGAGCTATTAACGCGTGAGAGCATGTATGAACTTTGTGCGAAGTTCGGCTTTCACTATCCGGCAATGCATGTTTGCACCGTCAATGATTACGAGGAATTTGACATTCCTTTTGAATACCCCGTTGTCATTAAACCTTTGAATATGACAAAGTATGCTACATGTATTTTTCGAGGCAAGAAAAAAGTGTATATTGCAAAAGATAACGACGAAAAGGATGCTATTTTCCACGCCATTTATAAGGAATCGGCATACCGAGATGACTTAATGGTACAGCAATATATTCCTGGCGAAGATGCTCATATGTGTGTCGTAAATGCTTATGTTGGGCAAGATAATAAGGTAAAACTGCTATCTGTAGGTAACCCAATTTTAGAAGAGCATTCTCCAGAGGGGATTGGTCGCTATGTAGCCATCATGACAGCATACGATAAAGACTTAATGGACCGCGTGAAATTGTTTTTAGAAGAAATTCGATTCCAAGGCTTTGCCACGTTTGATATGAAGTATGATGAACGTGACGGTCAATATAAGTTATTAAGTATTGAATTACATAATGAACTTTCAAATTATTATGTGACTGCAAGTGGCTATAATTTAATGCAATATGTTGCAGATGATTTTATCCGAGGAAGCAAGCAACAGCTAACATATGTTCAGAACAAGCATCTTTGGACAATTGTCCCTAATGGTGTCCTTTTTAAATATGTTCAAAATGAACAGCTTGTGATAGAAGCGAAAAGCCTTATTCGCCAAGGAATGGCTACGGATTCCATCTTTAATTATAAAGATATGAATGCGAAGCGTTGGTTGAATATAACGCTTGATAATTTAAACTTTTATCGCCAATATAAGAAATATTTTAACAACAAAGGTCTGTCAAACTAATGAAAAAACAAACTTTAGGTATAATTGGTGGCGTTGGTCCACTTGCAACGATGTTTATCGGTGAAATGATTGTAAGACGTACGAAGGCAGCGAAGGATCAGGAACATTTACATACAATCATTGATAATGATACGAATATCCCTGATCGTACTGCCTTTATTTTAGATAGTACAAAAGAAAACCCTGTACCAGTGATAGTCGCAGATGCAAAAAAGCTTGCTTCTGTTGGGGCAGATGTGATTGCTATTCCATGTAATACGGCACATACCTTTTATGATGAGATTGTTGAAGGTTCTCCGGTTCCGGTATTACATATGATAAGGGAAACGGCAAAGCGCGCCTCTGATTTAGGGGCAGAGCGTGTAGGTATTTTAGCGACAACGGGTACATTAACCTCACGTATGTATCAAGATGCGTTAGAGGAATTTGGTATCATACCAGTAGTTCCAGACGATGTGATGAAAGAAAAAGTCATGTCTATTATTTATGATTATGTAAAGGCTGGAAAAGATGTCTCTCAGGAGGATTGGCAGCCGATAGAAGAAGCAATGCTTGCACTTAATTGTGATCGTATCGTATTAGGATGTACTGAATTATCAATCGTCAATCGAGATTTAAAATTAAGTGACAAATATATCGACTCATTAATCGTGTTAGCAGAACGTGCTATATTAGCATGTGGCTATGAAATTGTAGATTAACAATCGTATGAACCAAATAAAATCTGCACGCTTTTCACAGGTAAGTTGTAAACCTTCAAAGAATCTCAAGTATCTAAAAGGGCTTGAAGGCTGACAAATCCCGTGATGAGTCGTGCAGATTTTTTTATCTGTATACTCAAAATTCATTTGGGGAGATTAAGAAAGCCCCGTTTTTGAAACGATTATACAAAGGTTTACGTACATATGAAGTAGGAAAATGATTAGTGTGTTAAACTAGTGTCAAGTAGATAGAAGGTGGGAAATTACATGTCAGTAATAAATGTATTAAATGAAGATTTACAAGCAAAATGGAAATTTGAAGAGCCGATGAAAATTCAAGAAGAAATGATTCCAGCAATGCTTGAGGGCAAAGATATTGTAGCCGAATCACCGACAGGGTCGGGGAAGACTTTAGCGTATGTACTTCCTTTACTAAATAAAGTAAACGGTTCAAAAAAACAAACACAAGGACTTATTGTAGCCCCGTCACAGGAACTAGCAATGCAAATTGTAGAGGTTATCCGTGAATGGACAGCAGGTTCTGATATTACGGTTCAACAACTAATTGGTGGGGCAAACTCTGCACGTCAAATCGAAAAGTTAAAGAAAAAACCGACAATAGTTGTAGGAACACCTGGCCGATTAAATGAATTAGCACGTGCTGGGAAATTAAAGCTAAAAGAAATTGAAACAGTTATTTTAGATGAGTGCGATCAGTTACTAAGTCGTGAATATCGTGTTGTCGTAAAATCCTTTATCGAAAGTGCAGCATTTGGGCGACAAGTAGTTGTTGTTTCAGCAACAATTACGGAGGAAATTGAATTAGTGGCTAGTCGCATGATGTTCGAGCCGATACGTTTCAAAATTAAACCAGAGGATATGTTAAAGGTTGGTAAAGTTGTACACTCTTTCGTGAAAGTGGAGGAGCGTGATAAAACTGATTTCTTACGCCGACTATCACATATAGAAGGATTACGTGGGTTGGCTTTCGTCAACAATATCGATCAATTGCTAATGAAGGAAACGAAATTACAATATCGTACGGCACCGATTGTGACATTACATTCTGACATGAAGAAGGAAGAACGTAAAAAGGCGTTAGATGCTTTTCGTAAAGGTGATGCGCGTATTTTAATTGCTACAGATATTGCAGCACGTGGTTTAGATATTGAAGGTTTAACACATGTTATTCATGTCGATGTACCAAGAACAATTGAGCAGTATCTGCATCGTTCTGGTCGTACAGGCCGTGCTGGAGCAGATGGTGAAGTATTAACGTTATTATCTTATCGTGATGAAAAAACGTATAAAAAATGGACAAGAGAAATTTCTGCGAAACCTGTACAGAAAGTATGGCATGAAGGCAAGTTAGTGGAGGGTAATTCAAAAACAATTGGACAAAAGCGAGGTAAATAATATGACGTTTGAAGAAAAATTACAAGCATATGCAGAACTTGCGGTAAAAGTCGGTGTTAATATTCAACCTGGGCAATACTTATTAGTTAATACTTCAGTGGAAGCATTAGATTTCGCCCGTTTAGTTGTGAAAGAGGCTTATAAAGCTGGTGCAGGACGTGTTCATGTTAATTTTTCAGATGATGAAATGGATCGTGCTTACTTTGAGCATGCTTCAGATGAAGAATTTAATCGTTTCCCAGAATGGGTAGTTAAAATGCGTGATGAAGTGATCGATCGTAAAGGAGCACTATTATGGATTGATGCTGCAGACCCTGATAAATTAGCAGGTATTTCAGCAGATCGCCTAGCTACTCATCAAAAGGTATCTGGAGCTGCTCTGAAAAACTATCGTAACGCCGTAATGAAGGATTTAATAGCTTGGTCGATCGTTGCTGTCCCTTCTCCAAAGTGGGCATCGAAAGTATTCCCGAACTTAGCGGCTGAGGAACAAGTACCAGCATTGTGGGAAGCTATTTTTAAAACTGTTCGTATCGGTGAAGGCAATGCTGTTGAAAACTGGCGTGAACACGTAGTAAATTTAGAATCTCGTGCGGACCTGCTAAACAATAAAAAATATGCAAAGCTGCACTATACAGCACCAGGTACTGATTTAACAATTGCCTTAGCACCACAGCATAAATGGCTTACTGGAGGTAGTAAAACGCCAGATGATACTATCTTTATTGCTAATATGCCGACTGAAGAAGTTTATACGTTACCGATGAAACAAGGTGTAAATGGCTATGTAAGCAATACAAAACCATTAGTTTATCAAGGAAATATTATCGATGGCTTTAAACTGACATTCGAAGAAGGAAAAATTGTTAAGGCTGAAGCACAAGTAGGCCATGATTTATTACAGGAGCTTATTAATGTAGATGAAGGCTCTTGCTATTTAGGTGAGGTAGCACTTGTACCGCATGAATCACCAATCTCAGCATCGGAGATTTTATATTTTAATACATTGTTTGACGAAAATGCATCGAACCATTTAGCGATTGGCGAAGCTTATCCAACTTGCTTAGAAGGTGGAAGAGATTTAGAAAACGGACAGCTTGAAGCGTTAGGTGCAAATATTTCAGTGACACATGAGGACTTTATGATTGGTAGCGGTGAGATGGACATTGACGGTATTTTACCAGATGGAACGGTAGAGCCAATTTTCCGCAAAGGTAGCTGGGCATTTTAAGCTCTTGATAAAACATCTTTCAGCAAATGTCTTTTGTACCGAAAGCGTAGCGACAGGTACAGGTGTCCAAACACCCGCTGAAAGATGTTAAAGCCTCCGGCAGATGTCACGGAATCGGAAAGGAGTTGGGCAGATGAAACGATTACTAAGCTTAATTGGTACAGCTATATTCATGATGGTATTTTGTGCTTCATCTGCTTTTGCTCATACTGAAAACTACCTATCAATTGGAGATTCCTTGGCGGCTGGTCAAACACCTTATCAACAGATTGATACAGGCTATAGTGATTTAATTGCTATGAGATTAAGAATGACTGGGCAATTAAGTTTCTATACAAAGGAGCTCGCTTTCCCAGGCTATACAACAGCTGATGTCTTGAAACGAGTACAATCAGAGGAAGCGAGTGACTTACTAGCTAATGCAAAACTTATTACTATTTCGGCAGGTGCCAACGATTTACTGCGTCTAGTGCAGGTCAATCCAACTGCAGGTACATTAGCCTTTACGCAGCTGCAAACAGATTATGCATTAAACATTGCCAGAAAAAATATGGCGGAGATTTTGGATGAGTTGAAAGTGCGAGCACCTAAAGCTAAGGTCTATGTAATGGGCTATTATTTTGCCTATCCAAATGTTCACGCTACGCAAAAAGAAGGCACAAATGCACAGCTTGTAAAGTTAAATAAGATTTTACAGCAACAGGCAGAGCAAGCCGGAGCAATTTATGTAAACGTCTATGATGCTTTTGGGTTAAACGCAACAAACTTTTTACCCAATATTTCTGACGTACATCCAAATTTTGAAGGCTATCGCCAAATGGCAAATGCATTTTTACATAAATATAGTGGAAGTAAAGCTTTAGCCATTTCTTCAAACGAACTGCCAAAGCCTAACCCTATTTCATTTGAGCAGATTTTAGAACAACTAGCGAAGGCAGAGCAGAAACAAGAAGAAAAAGAAACGCCAAAACCTACTGCGCGTGCCATTCAAGGTTTTACAGGATACGTTGCTTTTATGGAGAAGGTAAGAGCAAAACGTTTTAATCATAACTATTTGTAACAGGGCATCGACAAAGATGCTCTTTTTTATGTTGAATATCTATCAAAATATAAGCGACGGATGATATCAGCGGGTCGAAGGGTAGAATCCTCTGAGCGACAGATAAAACCGGGGCGCCGGAAAGAATCGTCAGAGCGACGGATAAAACCGGGGCGACGGAAAGAATCGTCAGAGCGACAGATAAAACCGGGACGACGGAAAGAATCGTCAGAGCGACGGATAAAACCGGGGTGACGGAAGAACCCCTGAAGCGATGGAAAAAATCTTTGAAGCGACGGATAAAACAGTGGAAGCGACGGAAAGAATCGTCAGAGTGACGGATAAAACTGGGGCGACGGAAAGAACCCTCGAAGCGACGGAAAGAATTGCCGAAGCGACGGATAAAACAGTGGAAGCGACGGAAAGAATCGTCAGAGTGACGGATAAAACCAGGGCGACGGAAAGAACCCCTGGAGCGACGGAAAAAATCTTTGAAGCGACGGATAAAACAGTGGAAGCGACGGAAAGAATCGTCAGAGCGACGGATAAAACCAGGGTGACGGAAAGAACCCTCTGAGCGACGGAAAAAATCTTTGAAGCGATGGATAAAACAGTGGAAGCGACGGAAAGAATCGTCAGAGCGACGGATAAAACCGGGGCGACGGAAAGAACCCTCGAAGCGACGGATAGAATTGCCGAAGCGACGGATAAAACAGTGGAAGCGACGGAAAGAATCGTCAGAGTGACGGATAAAACTGGGGCGACGGAAAGAACCCTCGAAGCGACGGAAAGAACCCTCTGAGCGACGGAAAAAATCTGTGAAGCGACGGATAAAACAGTGGAAGCGACGGAAAGAATCGTCAGAGCGACGGATAAAACCGGGGTGACGGAAAGAACCCCCGGAGCGACGGAAAAAATCTTTGAAGCGACGGATAAAACAGTGGAAGCGACGGAAAGAATCGTCAGAGCGACGGATAAAACCGGGGCGACGGAAAGAACCCCTGGAGCGACGGAAAAAATCTTTGAAGCGACGGATAAAACAGTGGAAGCGACGGAAAGAATCGTCAGAGCGACGGATAAAACAGTGGAAGCGACGGAAAGAATCGTCAGAGCGACGGATAAAACCAGGGTGACGGAAAGAACCCCCGGAGCGGCGGAATAAATCTTTGGAGCGACGGATAAAACAGTGGAAGCGACGGAAAGAATCGTCAGAGCGACGGATAAAACCGGGGTGACGGAAAGAACCCCCGGAGCGACGGAAAAAATCTGTGAAGCGATGGTTAGAATTGCCGAAGCGCCGGAAGGAACCCCCGTAGCGATGGAAAGAACCGGAGCGACGGATACCCCAACACCTCAGCTCCCACATTATATGAGGAACCTTTATCAAACTAATAAAAGGAAAAACAATCAATCCATCAGCCGTGATAAAATGAAATAGACAGGAGGCGCAAAGAATGAAAATATTTCATACAGCAGATTGGCATTTAGGAAAGCTTGTACAAGGCGTCTATATGACGGAGGATCAACAATATATTTTACAGCAATTTATGCTAGCCATAGATGAGGAAAAACCAGATGTTATCGTTATAGCAGGTGATTTATATGACCGTTCGATGCCCCCTATTGAGGCAGTGAATTTACTAAATGATATTTTGGCGGAAATTGTGCTTGATAAAAAAATCCCCGTGTTAGCGGTTGCGGGGAACCACGATAGTGCAGGTCGCTTGAACTTTGGCAGTAGTTTAATGAGTGATAGTGGCTTACATATTAAAGGCCAATTTACGAAAGATCATGCACCGGTAGTTTTAAATGATGAGTATGGTGAAGTACATTTTCATCTCGTACCATATGCAGAGCCGGCTTCAGTACGGACTATTTTAGAGGATGATTCCATTCGATCTCATCAAGAGGCGATGGAAAAAATTGTCGACCATATTGGACAAAGTTTAGATTCAACAAAACGTAATGTTTTTGTAGGACATGCCTTTGTGACGAAGTATGGAGAAGAGGAAGCGAATACGAGTGATTCTGAGCGACCTTTATCAATAGGAGGCTCGGATTGCATAAATGCAGCATTGTTTAAGCCTTTTCATTACACAGCACTTGGACATTTGCATAAAGCACATTTTGTGTTGAATGAAACGATTCGATATGCCGGTTCTCCATTGAAGTATTCATTATCTGAGCACTTACATGAGAAGGGCTTTTTAATAGTGGAGCTAGATGCACAAGGAGAAATCACTGTCACAAAACGTAAGCTTATAGCGAGACGGGATTTACGTGTGGTAGAGAGCTTAATGGATGATTTATTGCAATTACCACCTAGTGATGATTATGTATTTGTACGACTAACAGATGCTACGTCAGTAACTTC
The DNA here is from genome assembly GCF_041262385.1 of Lysinibacillus sp. RC46. Classification (NCBI taxonomy): domain Bacteria; kingdom Bacillati; phylum Bacillota; class Bacilli; order Caryophanales; family Bacillaceae; genus Lysinibacillus; species Lysinibacillus sp. RC46. The sequence goes on from NZ_JBGCCF010000013.1 coordinate 87,109, forward strand.
GCCGATGGAACGTATTCGTACGGTGTTTCCTAATGCGATGCATGTTGAGCGAAAAGTAGCACGCCAAGAGGTATCACATGAAATTCAGACGATTGAGACAGAGAAAATAGAAGACATCGATTTATTCCGATCATTTTTTACAGATATAATTGGCGTACAGCCAGATCAAGATACAGAGCGTCTATTTACAGAAATGCTACAAGAATTATTAGATGAGGAGCGGGAGACAGTAAAATGAAGCCTTTAAAGTTAACGATTACTGCATTCGGTCCATATAAAAATACAGAGGTTATTGATTTTCAACAGCTAGGTGAACATCGTCTATTTGCGATTTCTGGAAAAACAGGTGCTGGGAAAACGACGATTTTTGATGCTATATGCTATGCACTTTACGGATCGGGTAGCGGTGAAGATCGTCAGGATACTGCTATGCTACGAAGTGGGTTTGCAGATGATGATATGTATACTGCAGTGGAGCTCGTTTTTGAAATGCATGATAGAGTCTATCAAATTTTACGTCAGCCAGGTCATATTAAAGCAACAAACAAAAGTGTTACTGGTAAGAAAATTGAACTGGCTGAAATCAAAGGAGACACGCTTGATTATAGTATTGTAGAAAAGCAGCAAACGCTTGAGGTAGATAAAAAGCTACAGGATATTATCGGCCTCACAAAGGATCAGTTTAGTCAAATTGTTATGCTGCCACAAGGTGAATTTCGCAAGCTGTTAACCTCAGATTCTACGAATAAAGAAGTTATTTTGCGTAAAATTTTTAAAACAGATCGCTTTGGTGCGATGACAAAAAGACTTGATGCGAAACGAAAAGAAGCGGAAAGTGATTTACTGCGTGCTCAACAATTAAAGGAACATCTTCTTGGCCAAATTGCAGGCGCTTTACCACAGCGTTCGTCATCTTTATTTACTTGCATTACTAATAATACTGAAAATATGCATCAGCTGAAGAAGGCTCTGGAAGAGGAGCAGACCTATTATACGGAATGTATACAATTGGAACAGCAACGCTATAAAGAGGCTTATGCACATCATCAAAAAGAGCAAGAATTTTATAGTAGAGCGAAAACACTGAATGAGCAATTTGATGAGCAAACTAATCGTCAGAATCACCTACAAGCGTTGCTAAAAGAACAAGATATATATAGCGCAAAAGAACGCGAAATTGCATTAGCAGAGAAGGCAGAGCGTCTTGTCATACTTGAGCAACAATGTATCGATTTGCGTGCTGAGCAAAATCGTAAAGAACAATCCTATCAGCAAGCGATGACAGAGCAGAAAAACACAGAAGCTCAGTTAAAAATAGCACAGGAAAAGTTTAACGTTGAAGAGGCGAAAGAACCTGAGCGTCAACATGTTCTACAACAGGAATTACAGCTACAAGCATTATTGCCGACATTCGAGGCGTATGAGAATAATCTGCAGCAAATGCAAATAACTGAACAATATGTTGCAACAGCAAAGCTAGCAGTAGACGATAATAGTAAAATCGTAGAAACAGGACAAATGCAAGTTCAGCAATTAGCAAAAACAATTGAACAATATGAAAATCAACTTCAGCCATATGAAAGTTATTTAGAACAGCTACCGAAGCTAAAAGAGCAAGTATCGTTACTAGCGCAAGTTGAAAAATATACGAGAGCGGTTGCAACGGCAGAGCAGGATGTAGCCACTACTAATGTCCATTATCAAGAAAGTAAGCAGGCTCTTCAAAAGCTGGAGCAACAATGGATTGCGAGTCAGGCAAGTATTTTAGCACAGCAACTTAAGGACGGAGAGCCTTGTCCAGTGTGCGGTAGTACAACACATCTCGAAACACATCGTGAGCAATTAGAGATGATCGAATTAGCAGAGGTGGAGGCTTTACGAGGAAAGGCTAGTACTGATGAGCGCAAGTTTTTAGAAAAAGAAGCTTTATTGAACTCTACAAAGCATCTTCTACAAGAGGCGCTAGAACAGATAGAGACGAATGAGATTGATCAATCGAATCAAACACAAATTGTAGCTTCCTTGCAAAACGTAGAGCAACAAATAACAATCTTAAAAGTAGTGAGCAATCAATTGTCTGATGTACGTATGCAACAAAAAGATCATCGTACACGAATGGAGCAGCTACAAGAAAAGCAATTAAAACTAGAGCAATATTTAGCTGAGAAGACAAAGGAATTGACTAAGCAACAAGCAATTGTGGAAGAGCAGCAAAAGCATATTCCAGAAAATCTTAAGACGCTGCAAGCATTGAAACAGGCAATCGCTGAAATAGGGTCACAAAAGGTTGCGTTACAAACCGCGTGGAATATTAGCCAACAAAGTCTGCAATCTGCCAAGGAAGCAGCAAATAATGCTAGAATGACCGTAGAAATAGCGAAACAGGCATTTGAGGAATTAAAGCTGAAAATGGATGAAAAGCGCGAGCAATTTTCAGTAAGTATGACGGAAGCGGGCTTTGAAAACTATGAAGAATTTGCTACTGGGAAGCGGAGCATGCTGCAAATAGAAGCTTTACGGAAGGCTTGCAATGATTATGCACTACAAATCCACACATTACAGGTACAAATTACTGAGGGCGAGAAGCACCTTAAAGGGCAAGAGAAACAAGATTTAACGGTAATGAAAGAAAAGCTAGGGATGCTGCGTGTCACATATGAGGAAGCCTTCAAAGTATTGCAGCAAATGGAAGGATTTGCGAAGGCTTGTGTAGACTTTATCGAAAAAGTTGAGGAGACCGAACGGGAGATTCATTTACTTGAAAAAGAGGCAGGACGAGTGAAGGAGCTCTATGCAATGTTAAATGGACAGAATGCGAAAAAGCTGTCTTTTGAGCGTTATATTCAAATCAATTATTTAGATAAAATTACAGAGGCAGCAAATGTCCGGCTTTATCATTTATCCAACGGTCAATTTGAGCTACGACGTTCAGATCGCTTAGAAAAGCATGCTAAGCAAAGTGGGCTTGGACTAGATGTGTATGATGCTTATACAGATCAATTACGAGATGTGAAAACACTATCAGGGGGAGAAAAGTTTAATGCTTCTTTAAGTCTTGCCCTTGGGATGGCAGATGTCATTCAAAGCTTTCAAGGTAATATCCGCATTGAAACGATGTTTATTGATGAGGGCTTCGGTTCTCTAGATGAAGAAGCATTAAATAAGGCGATTGATACGCTTATTGATTTACAAGATTCCGGACGCATGATTGGAGTCATTTCACACGTTGCAGAGTTAAAAGCTACAATGCCTGCTGTGTTGCATGTTGAAAAAGCAATGAACGGTCACAGTCAAACATATTTTGAAGTGAAATAACAAAGAGGCGTATTTCTGTTTATGTGGAAATACGCCTTTTTTGTTATTTTTTTGTTACGTTAGGATTTGTTCCTTTTTTTGCAGCGATTACTTTTTTGACAATCGGGATAACGATAGGTGCTAATTTTACAGCGGTTTTAACAACTTTAGATACTTTCACAAAATAACAGCTCCTTAAGTACTATCTGTTTAAGGAGAGGTTGAGATGAAACTTATCGGATCACGCGAACAGCCTGAACAATATTCCAAATAACGACTCCTAATGAAACGAGAATGTAAATTGCGAATGAAGCAAACCAAATGATAAGAAAATTATTACTACCGTCAAAATTGGTGTTGAATGATAAAGTTGAGAAGACAAAGACTGCAAAGAATATGATTCCGAATGCGACTGGAATTATATGCGAAATCAGTGCTCGAATAGAGTGCCTCTTTACGTCGCTATCTTTTGTAACAAAGTAAACGACTAATGGCACAATAAAGGGTGCGAATAAAATACTGAGATAACTAAAGGCAGATAAAATTTTTTGGTTCTCCATAGTAGTACCTCCTTTTTTAATATTTACGCATGAAAAACGATAAAGTTTCAAAAAAAAATGTGGAAGAGGTTGTAATCGTAACAGTGTTTGCGTACAATGAGGTTGTTCAATTAAATTAAGATGTAACGACCACAAGGGGAGCTGATGATGTCAGCTGAGACTGGGCACGTAATGCCTTGACTCTTCGAACCTGTAAGTTAACACTTGCGTAGGGATTGTGGATAGAAACCGACACTTTTACGATGTGAGGCTCTGTCCTGGCATCGTTTTTTTATCTTTATTGATGCCAGATAGGGACATATTTGCCAACTGATTTCTATTCCTGCTCTTGTATCCTACATCGGAACAAAGGAGAGAATACTTATGGACAATAAAAAACTTTTAATGCTTGTGGAGATTGCGATATTCGCAGCGATTGGCCTTGTACTAGATCAGGTTTCCTTTAAAGTATGGGCACAAGGCGGCTCTGTTAGTCTAGTGATGGTACCAATAATTTTAATAGCATTCCGCTGGGGCCTTATTCCTGGCCTGACAACGGGATTACTTATTGGTGTGATGCAAACAATGTTTGGCGCCTATATTATACATTGGCTACAAGGATTACTTGATTATGGTGTTGCCTTTACAGTAGTAGGCTTGGCGGCCGTTGTTCGCCGACCAGTGCTCGATGCTGCCAAAGATTTAAACAAAAAGAAAATGGCACTTTATATTATTGTAGGAACTGTATTAGCGGGCTTTTTACGTTATGCAGCACATACCATTGCGGGCGCTGTATTTTTCTCAGAGTATGCTGGCGATCAAAATGCGTGGATTTATTCAATCATCTACAATGGAACATATATGCTACCAGCAACGATTTTAACAGCGATTGTCGGTGTTCTACTATTTACAGCAGCACCTCAATTAATGCAACGAAAATCATAATGATTATGCCCTTCACATAAGTGGAGGGTTTTTATTAATATTGAAACTAGAACACCCACCTTTTATACCCTAAAAAGAATCCAAAAGGCGGAGGATTTTTAGAGCTAGATAGGGATGGCATTTGTTAAAACGTATCCATGGATATAGTTGATTGGAGTGGAGACTGGGCGACTCCTTGGGGATTAGCGATAGAGGAACGAAGGCTAAAACCATCACATCCTGTGATAACGCCTTCGTGACCAACATCGTGTTGGCCCAAGCGGCTCATCGGACGCCCCCAGGAAGCTTTGCTCTGTGCGAAAGCGAAGCGACAGCAACAAATGTGTTTCTGTAGCGAAAGCAAAGCGTCAGCTACAAAGCGCCCAGTCGGAACGGAAATCAACCCCACGCTATAGTGAAGAGCCTGTTTTTCAGCACTTTACAATTCATGATGGCATATAATATTTAAAGCGTTTAGCGTTTTTTGTATAAAAAGTTATGTTATATTAATGAATAGACATTAGATGAAAGGGACGTTAAAAATGATTGTAAAAACGCAAGAAGAGATTGAAGCATTTAAAAAAATCGGCCGTATTTGTGCTGAAATTCGTGAGGCAATGAAGGCTGCTACAAAACCAGGTGTAACAACACTTGAATTAGATGAAATTGCAGGTCGTATGTTTGCAGAAGCAGGAGCAATTTCTGGACCTAAAGGGGAGTATGATTTCCCAGGATACACATGTATTAGTGTGAATGAGGAAGTCGCACATGGTATTCCAGGTAAACGTGTGATTAACGAGGGAGATATCGTAAATATTGATGTATCTGGTTCATTAAATGGCTATTTTGCTGATACGGGCATTTCATTTGTAGTTGGTGATGGCTATGAGGATAAAGAAAAGTTATGTCGCGTAGCTAAAAGTGCTTTCGACCGTGCGATGACAAAAGTAAAAGCTGGATCAAAATTAAACCAAATCGGTAAAGCTGTTGAGCGTGAAGCATATGCCAATGATTTAACAGTGATTATGAACCTAACAGGTCATGGTTTAGGTCGTTCTTTACACGATGAGCCAAATCATATTTTAAACTACTACGATGCTTGGGATTCAACAATTATGAAAGAAGGCATGGTGCTTGCAGTCGAGCCATTTATCTCAGCGAAAGCGGAGCATATTGTAGAGTCAGGTGATGGCTGGACATTCGTTACGCCAGACAAATCATTAGTTGCTCAAATCGAGCATTCAATTATCGTTACTAAAGACAAACCAATTATTTTAACTTCTCTAGATGAACAATAAAAAAGCTAAAAATCCTGCTAACCAATTTATTTTTGGTAGGCAGGATTTTTTTTAATAAATAATATACCGACAAGTAGCACTCCGCATAAAAACAAGGCTGCAGTTGTCACAAGTAGCTCATCAAAACCATTATGTAATGCGACCCCGATATAGGACCAGATAAATACACTTGGGTAGATAATATCAAAATAATGGAATCCAATATGTAGCGCTATTGCTGCTCCAACTGTTAGTAAAATAACTGCCCAAAGTGGATCACTAAGGCCAAGACCATTCCATTGATAAGATGTTAGCGTAAAGCTTACATTTGTCATTAGGCTAAATGTAACCCAGGCTAAATAAATCGAGAAGGGTATACGACCTGTGAGTGAATTATTGCTGAGAGGGTACGTTTTGTACAACTTAAATAAATACAGTACTAAAGCAAACGTACTGATAATTGACATGATAAATAGTTCGTGATGCCAAACAACAATTGCTAACGCCTGCATAATACATATGCTACTATAGAGAACAGTCTGTTGAATAGATGTCTTTTTTAGGTTCATGACTAACCAATAACCAAGTAATATGTAAACCACAATCCAAATCATATAACTAACATTAAACGGTGCAAATATTACTGGAAAACGATTTAAGATCTCTAAAAAAGAATGATCGTTTATTTTCATGAAATAGGATGAAAAGGTTAGGATGAGTGAGACAATAAAAGTTATTGTCATCAAAAAAAATCGAGGCATGTTTTCTCTCCCTTCGTGTTAAATTGTATAGGGAAAAGACAAATAAGTATAGGACTGTAACATTATATTTTCATTATAACGGAAATTTCCAACAATGTATCGTGTTGTTTCGTTAAAAATATCTACAATTTACCATTTGAATAGTTATTCATATATTTCTTTAGTACAATGAGAATATTCAAATGTAAGGAGTGAAGTTTTAATGACTCAAAATTTAAATGATCTAGATTTATCAGTTAAACTGGATAAGAAAATGTATAAAAAGAAATTAAAAGTACTCCAATATGAAATGTTAAATGCTCAACAGTTTTTATTAAAAAATAAAATTGGGTTAATTTTAGTTTTTGAAGGTATGGATGCTGCTGGCAAGGGAGGCGCTATTAAGCGTCTAATTGAACGTGCCGATCCACGTGGCTATGTCGTGCATCCAATTGCAGCACCTCAGCCTCATGAACTACGCTATAATTATTTACAACGTTTTTGGCGAAAGCTGCCACAGCATGGACAAATCGCTATTTTTGATCGCTCATGGTATGGTCGTGTATTAGTTGAGCGTATTGAAGGATTTGCAACAACAGAAGAGTGGTCTCGTGCATACGAAGAAATTAATAATTTTGAAAAGATTTTAACATCAGGAGATTATATTGTTATTAAGTTTTGGCTTCAAGTATCTGATGAGGAGCAGCTTAATCGTTTTAAAGAACGTGAAGAGGATCCGTATAAGTCTTGGAAGCTAACAGATGAAGATTGGCGAAATCGTGAAAAAACACCTCAGTATATAGAAGCTGCGAATGAAATGTTTGAGAAGACCGATAAGAAAAGTGCGCCATGGGTTCTAGTACCAGGTGACGATAAACAATATGCTCGTGTACAGGTGTTGCAAGAAACATTAGCACATATTGAACGTGAGGCAAAAAAACGTGGCCTTCATTTAACGAATGTATTAGGCAAAGCACATTTAGAAGATGCTGAATCATCTAGCCTTGGATTGCTAGAGGAGAAGCCTAAAAAACAAAAACAAAAAGTGAAATAATATTATGGATGCTGTAACAACAAGACGAGATGTTTTAGTTGTAGCAGCATCTTTTTTTACATACAATAAAGTAAAACTGCAATTAGTGGGTGTTTCTTCCATTGGTAAATGAGCTCTGGCATTAAAACGTATTGATAATTATCGGAAGGTTAGTGTGGAAAAATGGTGCTTAAAATTTGGAGATTATTAAGGAAAAAGGGTGAAAATGTGGTATCAATTCAAGGAGGGAAATGCTACATTCGCACATTTTATGAAAAAGATGCACAAAGTTTAACCGATCTCGTAAGTCGCAATAAATACTTTTGGTCTACACATGAACCGTTACAACGACCTGAATACTATACAATTAATGCTCAATATAAAAAAATTCAAGAATGCTTATACTTAATGGACTCAAAGAGGGAATTTACTTTTGGTATTTTTGAGCCAAGTACAAATAATCTAATAGGACATATCGCTCTTTATGCAGTAAAACGTTTACCGTATTCTAGTGCGTTTGTTGGTTATGCGATGGATGAAATTTATATTGGAAAAGGGATCGTCACAGAAGCAGTTAATATGGTCGTGCAATTTGCATTCGAGCAAGTAGGCTTACATCGAGTAGAGGCTTATGTTTCAACACAAAATAATCCTTCTATCCGAGTCTTAGAAAAGGCTGGATTCCAGCGTGAGGGTCTTTTGAGAAAGCTGCTGTACATTAATGGTAAATGGGTGGATCATTATATGTATGCACGTTTAGAAGATCAATAAAAAGAAGCGTCTATCTTTCAGTGTTTGAAGGATAGACGCTTCTTTTTTTATTATTGTTTACTACCGTTTATGATTAAATCAAGGCGACCTGTATTTGGATCAATTACTAATCCATGAACAGGCACGTCTTTAACCATTAACGGGTGATTGCGAATTGTATCGACGCTTTTCTTTACACTTGTTGCTACGTCACCAAAGCCACGTAAAAACTCTTTTAAATCAAAACCTGAATATTCTATCGTGTCGATAGTCTCAGGGGTAATCCCTCTAGCAACCATTTTATTTAGCATTGCTTCTGGGTCAACTGCACTCATACCGCAGTCGTAATGTCCAACAACATACACCTCATCTGCTTGTAGTTCATAAACAGCTACAAGTAAACTACGCATAATTGCACCAAAAGGGTGACTAACTAATGCCCCAGCACTTTTAACGATCTTTACGTCGCCATTACGCAAATTCATAGCTTTGGGTAACAGCTCTACAAGTCGAGTATCCATACAAGATAACACAACGATGCGCTTATCAGGATACTTTGTTGTAATAAAAGGCTCATATTTTTTTTCTTGAACGAAATCTTCATTAAACTTAAGAATATCTTGTAACATTGTCATGAAAGATTGCTCCCTTCCTTACAGGAATTATTTTAGAGCAAAACTATAAATATGCAAACAATAATGACAATATTCACGCAATTTTTTTCGAAAAAAAAGAAGTTTAGTAATTTATTTAGCAAATCGAAATAATTAAGTATCCGCAAAATCCGCCGGAAGATAAATAAAAAACAGCTACAATAATGTAGCTGTTTTCAACAAAATTAAAATTTTTCGTTTGGTTTTGGATCTACAGTTACTGAAGACTTAGAATCTAAACCAACTTGTAGGTAGTGGATGAAGAATGCCAAAGAGATTAATAAAACGGCACTAAAGCCTAATACAGTCGTAATGAACATAATAAAAGCCCCTCTCTACTAAAATAATCTACAATATTATCTAAAGTAATTATACAATAGGTTACTATGAAAATCTAAGGAGAATTTATGACATCCACAACATACCTAGTCCAGACTAATATTAGTAGGTATAAATTACTTAAATTGTCCAGTTAACAATACGGAATGTTAATTATTTTTACCTAATCGTGGTAGTGCTTTCTATATTCAATTGCCCGAAATAATCATAAAGTAATGTACTGAGCTTTGAATTAGTCCAAAGCTCTCCAATGAACAACGCTTCCCACTCTCAAAACAAAAAGTTATAGGCAATCCCTTGCAAAAAAAATAGAGACATCTAATCAGATTGTCAATAGGTGATGTGTGTTACTAACGCTATTTAATAATGTGCATTTCGTCTGTTGAAATAATTGATTTTAAATTTTCTTGTCCTTGCTTAGCCGTGACGTTTTTTGTACCGAAAGCGTAGCGGCAGGTACAGAAGTCTCAGTCTTTAGTTGGTGAAAGAAGTTCTTTGTGCCAGCACAAAGCTGAATCTAGATGTAATTATGCCGAGGCATAATTGATTAAATATGGGAAGAAATAAAATGAGTCTTTCGGAGCGTTTTCGTAGCGAGTGCGAAAAAAGTATTTTGTCGAATAAATCGACATCAAACTGTTTTATATCATTTTAATGTGACGTTTTAGTAATTATCTGAATTAGTTTTTAATTGTCAGTCGAATTACTTATATGAATGCGTTGGTTTTATTGGATATTTAATCCTGATTTTATGACTAATCAAACATATTTTAGTAATTTTGTGTCGAAGAATAATAATAAATTCTTAACTTTTTTCAAATAAAGACAATTTAGTGTATTATTCTTAATTCAATATAATCAAATATGGTCGAAAAGTGAATAAAAAGTATTTATTACATCGAAAAAAATGTGAAATACATTTATACTATATTATGTATTTATTTAAAATATGGAAAAAAAGGACGAAATAAAGGTAAATAGGAGATTTGGAGGTTCTAGAATGGATATATCGTCGATTGTAGGGTTAATACTTGCGTTTATAGCGCTATTAACAGGAATGGTGCTAAAGGGTGTAAGTTTAAGTGCGTTTTATAACCCAGCTGCCATTCTAATTATCATCTTCGGTACAATTTCCGCAGTAACAATTGCCTTCCCCATGAAGGAGTTAAAGCGTGTACCAAAGCTATTTAAAATTCTTTTTAAAGAAACAAAATTAGCAGATGATATTGAGATTATTAAGATGTTTTCACAATGGGCTGATTTAGCTCGCCGAGAAGGTCTATTAGCACTTGAAAGTAAAGCTTCAGAGATTGAAGACCCTTTTTTAAAAAATGGACTTACATTAGCAATTGATGGTCAGAATGCGGACTATATTCGTGATGTCCTAACAGAAGAAGTCGAAGCGATGGAAGAACGTCATGCTAGTGGTTCTGCAATCTTTACACAAGCTGGTACATATGCCCCGACTTTAGGGGTACTTGGTGCGGTAGTAGGGTTAATCGCCGCATTAGCAGATATGAATGACATAGAAAAGCTAGGACATGCTATTTCAGCTGCTTTCATGGCTACATTATTAGGTATTTTTACAGGTTATGTTTTATGGCATCCGTTTGCGAATAAATTAAAACGTAAATCAGCTATCGAAGTTAAGCAAAAAAGAATGATGATTGAAGGCATCCTTTCTGTCTTAGAAGGGGAGGCTCCACGTGTTATTGAACAAAAATTATCGTCTTACTTAACAATGGAAGAACGTCGTCAAATTTCTGATGAAAGCGGGGCGGGCGGCCTTGGCAAAGAAAGCTAAGAAAAAAAAGCATGATGAACATATCGATGAGTCTTGGCTCGTTCCGTATGCAGATATTTTAACACTGCTATTAGCTGTATTTATCATATTATTTGCATCCAGTTCAGTAGACCAAGAAAAGCTAGAGAGAATGTCAGCGGTGTTTAATCAAGTATTTGATGGTGGAACAAGCTTTTTAGAGCAGCCTTCACCGATACAAAGTCCGAATGCTGAAAGTGATCAAACACCACAAACGCAGCAAAATTCAGCTTACTTAAAGGATCAGCAGGAGTTAGCTCAAATTAAAGATAGTGTTGATAATTTCATTGCTGTTCATGAGATGGAAGGTCAATTCGCAACAGCGATGACTGATGAAGGATTACTTGTTACAATTCGTGATAGTATCCTGTTTGATTCAGGGAAGGCGAACATTAAACCGGAGTATAAGCCAACAGCAAAAGAGCTTGCAGATGTATTGGTATCTAATCCGCCACGTAATATTGTTGTTACTGGTCATACGGATAATGTTCCGGCTGGTCCAAACTTCTCTTCTAATTTACAGCTCTCCGTATTGCGTGCAGTGAACTTCGCAGAACTTTTATTGCAGAGTAACTCGAAGTTAGATGGTCGAAACTTTAGTACACAAGGTTTCGGAGAGAACCGTGCTGTTGCACCGAATGATACTAAAGAAGGGCGTGCGAAAAACCGTCGTGTAGAAGTGTTAATACAACCACTTGTAACTGAGGATGGTTCTGCCGCAAAAAATACAAAATAGAAAAAGGCTATTAGCAAACGGCTTTGGTGCCTCATTGCTAATAGCTTTTTTTACTAAATCCTATTTATTTGCGTAAAGCTCCTAATTCAGCGACGATAGCTTGCATCTCGCTTGGACTAAATGTATCGCGCTTCATAATCATTTCGTATAAATAGACTAGGTCTTCGTAATTAGCTTCATCGAAATTTTCCGATTTCATTGCATCGACATTAACCATGCGAAGCTTGTCTTTCACTTGATCAATCATATAAATAACGTTTTCTTTTGACGGTACTGATAAATCCATTATTTAAACCTACCTTTCGTAATCCTCGAAAATATCATTTCATTGAATAAAAAAAATGTCAACACTGTATTTCGACATTGCTTTAAAAATAGACTGTTATTGGGTAGAATAAGGGCAGTGAGCAGTTTAATTATATTTACTAAAGCAGGGGGTATTTAATATGGGACGAAGTAAATTATTAGCATCTATCGTAGTTGGTGCCACAGTTGGTGCTGCATTAAGTATGTTGGACCGTACAACGCGTGAAAAAACAATAGCTTCAACGAAAAAGATGAAAGAAGCAATATCGTATTATGCAACCAACCGAGAGGAATTACAAGTGCTAGTTGAGGAAAAAGTATTGGCCACTAAAGTGCTATGTGAAAGTGTTTCAGAAAATGTCAACTCAATCATTGATAAAGTTGATGAGTTTAAAGAATTACCTTCCACGATTGAAGGCATGATTAATGACACGAAATCAGCCTTTTCTTTGCCTGATAAAGAATAGTTGTCGTACAGGAGGGAATTTGTATGGAGAAGAAAAAAGCATCGATACATTCAGCTGTCGGTGTGGTGAAATCATTTGTCTCACCAGACGAAGACACTGTAGATGTGATGACATCAAGGGGCTTCATGCAAGATTTAATGCTACGCATACAGCGAGTGGAAATATCAGCTCTTGCAGCGGAATTGGCTTATTTCTTTTTACTGTCTTTTTTCCCACTACTAATTTTTCTAGTCACATTACTACCGTATTTGAATATACAGTCGACGCAAGTGTATTCATTTCTAGTGAATATTATGCCGGACGAGGTATACAGGCTTGTTGAAAATACCTTAGATGAAATTTTAACAAGTCGTAATAGTAGTTTATTATCTGTCGGGGTACTTGGGACAATTTGGTCCGCTTCCAAAGGAATTAATGCATTGATTAGAGCCTTAAATAAGGCTTATGATACAGAAACTAGGGGGAGTCTATTAGATCGAGGATTATCCCTTGTTTTCACCTTAGCATTCGTCGTCGTTATTGCTGTCGTTCTACTTTTACCGGTTTTTGGGCAACAAGTAGGGCATTTCTTATTTTCGATTGTTGGCATTGAGGAGCAATTTGAAATAATCTGGCATAGAATGCGTTGGTCGATACCGCCTCTACTTATTTTTATAGTTTTAATGGGAATATATAGATTTGTTCCAAATACAAATCCTCGTTTAAAGTTAATGGGGGTTTGGCCAGGGGCATTGTTTTCAACTCTTGCCTGGTTGGCAGTAACATATGCTTTCTCTTTTTATATTAATAATTTCGCGAATTATTCCGCTACATATGGCAGTATTGGAGGCGTTATTATTTTAATGCTTTGGCTGTATTTAACGGGGATTATTTTAATTTTTGGTGGCATTTTAAATGCGACGATGCAGAAAAAAGTATTGCAAAAAGAACTTATGAAGCAGAAAACACTAACGAATAGGTAGGAATATGAAAAGAACAGCCTCGCATCACGCTTTGTGATACGAGGCTGTTTGTTTTTTAGGCGTTTTTATTAAGCATACGTAAGCCATTTAAAATAACTAAAATAGTGCTTCCTTCATGTCCAATTACACCTAGCGGTAAATCGACCACTTGTAAAAAGTTTGAAGCAATTAATAAAACGATAACGCCGATAGAGAAGAAAATGTTTTGTTTGATGATGCGTTGCATTTTACGTGATAAACGTACTGCATAGGCAATTTTTGATAAGTCATTTTTCATTAAAACGACATCTGCTGTTTCTAAAGCAACATCTGTGCCTTCTCCCATAGCGATTCCGGTAGTTGCAGTTGCTAAAGCAGGTGCATCGTTAATACCGTCACCGACCATCCCTACAAATTTATGTTCAGAAAGAAGGCGTTTCATCTCAGTCACTTTTGTTTCAGGGAGACATTCTGCAACGTATTCTGTCACGCCTGCTTCCTTGGCAATTACCTTAGCAGTCTTCTCGTTGTCGCCCGTTAGCATGATAACATCAATGCCTAGCTCTTTTAGTAATGATACTGCTTTTTTTGCTTCACTGCGAACGGTGTCCTTTAAGGCTGCCAATGCAGCAATGCCATCTTGGTCACGAATAAAAATAACGCTTTTTCCTTCTGAGGCAAGTTTTTCTGCTGCACCATTTGCAAATTCATTTGCCTCATCTAGACCAACAAAGTCTGGTTTACCAACAAGATACTCGACTTCATTAACGTAACCTTTAATACCCCAACCTGGGATATCTTCTATAGTGGCTTGAGCAAACTGTGTGATCCCTTCTTTTCTTGCGAATAAAGTAATTGCTTGAGCAAGTGGATGGTTCGATTGTGCTTCAATACCTGCAAGGATTGCCATTGTATTTTCACGGTCTAATCCTTCTCGAACAATAAAATCAGTAACGGTTGGTTTTCCTTGTGTTAAAGTACCTGTTTTATCTACCGCTAGTGCACGTAATGCACCTAGATGTTCTAAATGTAGGCCACCTTTGAATAGCACACCGTGTTTTGCACCATTTGAAATGGCTGCAAGTGTTGCTGGCATAATGGATGCAACAAGTGCACATGGAGAAGCAACTACTAGGAGTACCATTGCTCGATAGAAAGTTGTTGTCCAGTCCCAACCGAGTACAAAGTGAGGTAGAAACATCATAAGGGCCACGGTAAGTAGCGCAATTTTTACGTAAGTACCTTCGAATTTTTCTATAAATTGTTGAGATGGAGATTTTTCACTCTGAGCACTTTGTACAAGCTGGATAATTTTTTGGAATAGTGTTTCAGAATTTGGTTTTGTCATTTCCATCGTAATGGCACCATTTAAGTTCACTGTACCTGCAAATACTTCATCGCCTTCACGTTTTGCCACTGGAAGCGGTTCACCGCTTATTGCGGATTCATCGATAGAAGACTGTCCTTTAAAGATTACACCGTCTGCTGGTACACGTTCACCAGGTTTTACGAGTAGGTGATCTCCAATTTGTAATGTAGAGACAGAAACTTTCATTGGTTCAAAGTTACCACGAACAAGCCAAGCTTCTTCGGGTTGTAAGTTCATGAGTGCAGAAATTTCACGATGACTTTTATTCATTGCGTATGTTTCAAGAGCGCCACTTACAGCAAAAATGAAAATAAGAATAGCACCCTCCGTCCAATAACCGATTGCAGCTGAACCAACTGCAGCTAATACCATCAATAGTTCAACATTAAGTTCTTTATTTTCAATGGTTTCTTCAATACCTTCTTTTGCTTTAGCAAATCCACCAACACAAAATGCAACAATATATAAAATAATAGAAGCGGTTGTTTGCCCGCTAGTATCTAAACGCCATGCAAGCAAAATAAACAAACCTGCTATAAGGGCAGCAATTAATTCAGCGTGTTCTTTTGTTTTCTCAATTAAACTGAAATTTTCTCGTTTAGAATGTTCCACTTTTATCCCTCCTGATAATGAAAATCAATATCAAAACCCATGTAAATCAATGTATATAAACAATATCTAATTGAAAATCGATTTCGATTAGCTCCTTTCTTATTTAGAATTATTATAACAAAGGTATTTTAAAAAAGAAAGTAAGAAATTTGAAGGGATTTTTAAAGAGTGGGGATAAAAGCAGTCTGGGATTGAGATGGCGGCGATTTGAGGATTTTTGAAATAATTTTGAACATAAGAAAAGCACAGTTATTCATAGGAATATTCTGTGCTTCTCAAATTTGTGCAGGCGGCTTATCACTAAAAAGTGGGGTTGATGTCCGTTCCGGCTGGGCGCTTTCCTAAGGGCCAGTCTTCACTTCAATCAACTGACATACGTTTTAATAAATGTCATACCTAACTTTTGGTGATAAGCCATAAATTATTAAGTTATAAATTCGTTTTTGCAGTATGGCTGACGCTATGCGTACTCCACAGCTTAAAAACTAGTTATGCTATTCAACGTAACGCTTTTATTAGAATACTCGTTCTGCGTGTAGAGCAAGTTTTTCTAGGGATGATTTATCTACATCTGCGTGTAGTGAGTTACCGTGAGAGTCCATTGTTACAACAGCTGTAAACTTCTCAACGTTTAAATGCCACATTGCTTCTGGAATACCGAATTCCATTAGGTCAACGCCTTCAACACCTTTAATGCAGTCTGCATAGTATTGTGCTGCACCACCGATTGCATTTAAGTAAACACCACCGTGCTCTTCTAATGCAGCAAGTGTTTTTGGTCCCATACCGCCTTTACCAATTACAGCGCGGATACCGAATTTTTTCATGATGTCACCTTGGTATGGCTCCTCACGAATAGAAGTAGTTGGACCAGCTGCTTTTACTGTCCAGTTGCCTTCTTCGTCTTTTGCCATTACAGGGCCACAGTGATAAATAACTTGTCCATTAAGATCAACTGGAGCATCATGGCTCATTAAGTGATGGTGAATTGCGTCACGGCCAGTGTACATACGACCAGTAATTGAAACAACGTCACCAACTTTTAGAGCACGAATTTGTTCTTCAGTAATTGGTGCAGTAAGTTCTACTACATCTGTAGTAGTATCTTCTGTTGTTGCTGCAACTTCATCTTCTTTAAATGTAATTTTTTCGCCTTCTTGGTAATGCCAGTTAATAATTTCACCAGTTTGAGGATTGATGTCCACAGCCATACGACGGTATGCCCAGCAGTTATAAGCTACAGATACGTAGAATGATGCAGGGATACGGTGCATAACACCAATTTTACAGCCAAGTAATGTTGCTTCACCACCGAAGCCCATTGTACCGATACCAAATGTGTTTGCAGTTTTCACAACATATTCTTCTAATTTAGCAAGATCAGAATTTGGATTTGTATCTTCCACATGACGGAATAACTGTTCTTTCGCTAAGTCGTAACCAGAAGAGCGATCGCCACCGATACCTACACCGATGAAACCAGCTGAACAGCCTTGTCCTTGTGCTTGGTATACTGAGTGAAGGATACATTTACGGATACCATCTAAATCACGACCAGCGCGGCCAAGACCTTCAATCTCACATGGTAGGCTATACTGAATGTTTTTATTTTCACAGCCGCCACCTTTAAGGATTAATTTAATTGTAATATAGTCTTTTTCCCATTGTTCGAATTTCATAACAGGTAGACCGTCACCTAGGTTATTACCGCTGTTTGCACCTGTTAACGAATCAACCGCATTTGGACGTAATTTTGCATCTGCAGAAGTATCGATAATAGCTTTTTTAATAGCTTCTTTAATTTCTAATTGATTTACACCGACAGGAGTATAAATTTTGAATGTTGGTAGACCAGTATCTTGACAGATTGGTGATACATTATCTTCTGCCATAATGATATTATTTGAGATTGTGTCTAAGCTCATTGCAGCACGAGTACCTGAATTCTCGGCTTCTTTAGCTTTCTTAATAGCACGACGTACGTCTTTTGGTAGATTTGTAGACGTTTCAGTAATTAAATCGTAAAGACTTTTCTCCAAAGTTTGGATATTCATTTGGTATTGCCCCCCATAGAAAATTTGATTATTTCCACGTTACATTATACTCTTTTCAACTAATGAAAAAAAGAGTTCAACTCATTGTGGTTGGAATTATAGGTCTATTCTCAAAAAGAGGAAATTTAAATGTGAAATTATGTTATCTGCCGTTGAGGTGTTAGAAGATAATGGGAGCGGATCACTTTTGGAGCCGAGCTGATCAAATCACCATAAAGATTGCTCGAGAAGAACATTCGTTCTATAATAAATTTAAATTTCCTTTAGGAGGTAATAATATGAAGTTACTTAATTTACCCGAAGCATTTGAACAATATCGGTCTGTAATAGAGGAAACGATACAGCCTACTGTATTTATTGAAACGGAAGAACGAAAAACATCTTTATTTGAAAGTAAGTTTGCGGGTGATCCGTATTTTCCGCTGTCAATGGAATATCCGAAAAGTCCTGAAGGGCAGCCATTAAAATTACTAGCACAAATTAATTTTACAGATGTACCTAGGCATTTACCAAATTTCCCTGAAGAGGGAATCTTACAGTTTTATATTGATGGTTATGATGATGTTCTAGGGATAGATTTTGATAATGGTCAAAATCAGGAGGGTTTCTGCGTCATTTTCCACGAACATATTGTCAGTGATGAGTCGCAGTTAGTACAAGACTTCTCATTTGTTGAAGTGAAAGAAGAAGAATTTTTCTTTCCAGTGGAAAAAGAAATGGCATTGTCTTTTGGAACAAGCTATGAACCATTATCAGCAAATGACTTTAGAAGTGAAAAACTATATGCGAAGATCCTTGCTAATATAGAAGACAATGATAATTTAGTAGACTCATTTTATGAAACTTTAAATAGTTCAGGTCATAAAATTGGAGGATATCCATTCTTTACCCAAGAAGATCCAAGAGCATATGGCGACTATACAGATTCAACAATTTTGTTGCTTCAGATTGATAGTGTAGGGGAACAAATTGTTTGGGGGGATGACGGGGTCGGCAATTTTTTCATCACAGAGGATGAGCTGAAACGTAAAGATTTTAGTAAAGTTCTATATAATTGGGATTGCTACTAGCCGGAAATGGACAAGAAAAAAAGCAAGTGGATATATAGCTTTCCACTTGCTTTTATATAGCCTCCGGACGCAATTACGCCAAGGCGAAATTGATTAGTAGTTATTGTTCACGAGCATTAAATTGCTCCATTTTGTCTTCTAAATCATCCATCATTTGAATTAAACGATCGATATCCTCTAATTCAGTTGTTTCAGGATCAATTGCATCTAAAACTTCTAAAAACATTTCAAGACGCTCTTTTAAGTAGTTCATTTGCTGTTTTTTATCAGTGATTGGATTTGACATACATACACCTCATTTCATCCCCTTCATCTTAGCTGATTTGGGACTAAATTTCAATGTTTAGGCAAACACCTAGGACTTAGAGATTATTTTGTAAAAATCAATAGACAGAATATTTACAATATTGAAGGTGTGTGTTAAATTAATATTAAGAAAAAGTAAAGGAGCTGATTAAAAAAAACAAAAGAACTCTAACTCGAAAAGGAGGGAGTTTAAACAAGTACTCGGCGATGTAAAAGTCGAAATTCGTGTTTATACAATTAAATGGAGATAAGTATTAGTTAGGCCTTAGCGTAAAATCACATGTGGTGAGCGCTAAGGCTTTTTGTTATGCTGTTATTTGATAGAATGACTTGATGTTGGAGGAAATGATGACATACTTCTCAGATTACAACAAAAAAAGATTTGCCATTCTAGTGTTAATTGTATCTATTTCAGGTTTTTCACAAGGGATGCTTTTACCGTTAATTTCAATTATTTTCGAACGTGATGGAGTTTCCTCTGCGTTGAATGGATTGAACGCAACAGGTCTATACATAGGAACTTTATTGATCTCACCGTTTATCGAGCAGCCATTACGAAAATGGCGCTACAAACCAATTATTTTAATAGGCGGTGCACTTGTCTTCGCTTCACTGCTTGCATTTCCTTTATGGAAGAGTGTGACCTTTTGGTTTACCCTCCGCTTACTCATTGGAATTGGGGATCATGCATTACATTTTGCAACACAGACGTGGATTACAAGCACAACGGATCATAAAAGCTTAGGAAAAGGTATGTCCATTTACGGCTTGTCCTTTAGTACAGGTTTTGCGGTCGGTCCTTTGATGGTGAAACTTATACAAGTTTCAGAAGCATTACCGTTTATTGTGTCCTCGATTATGTGCTTATTGGCATGGGCTTTTGTCTTCCTTCTACAAAATGAAAAACCAGAGCGATTAACGGGAGACTTACATGCAAGGGGTTGGCATCGTTATAAAATGGCTATCGCATTCGGGTGGATTGCATTTTTAGGGCCATTTGTTTATGGGTTTTTAGAATCCTCTTTAAATGCTTTGTTCCCAGTTTATGCGTTACGTAAAGGTTTCGATGTGAATATGATTCCTATTATTTTATCAGTCTTTACATTTGGTGGGATTTTGACACAAGTACCACTTGGAGCTATAGGGGATAAATTAGGACGACGCAATGTCTTGATGATAGGCTCATTTGGTGGGGCTGTTATTTTTGGCATTGCAAGTTTTGTAGAACATTCACAAATGGCAGTAGCCGTAGCATTTTTCTTTACAGGTACATTAGTCGGTTCGATGTTTTCGTTAGGTATTACCTTTATGGCTGACTTAACACCAAAGGAGCTACTACCAACAGGAAATCTGCTTTGCGGTATTGCTCTTAGTATCGGTAGCTTAACAGGGCCATTTTTAGGAGGCGTTTATTTAGAATATGTAAATTACAGCTTCCTTTTATTAGTGGCGATGCTTTTGCTAGCTATAGCCATTGTTTTACTAGTATTTGGGCGAAAAAAAATAAGCGACCAGTGTCGATGTAAGGGGCATTGTCTTTTGGAATGATCCTTGAAGCGGAAAAAAGAGAGTCAGCTCGGAGACTTTTGAGCAACGTATAATTTTGGACAAAATAAAAGAGCGGGGCTCATCTCCCGCTCATAAAACAAAAAACGCCCAGCAAATCCGTGCTGTTATGGCGTTCTTTGCGTGACAAGGATGTTCCGTCCAAGTCACATAGGTTTGGCACCTAGAATGATATTATACAGACAAGTAAACATAAAATCAAATAATATTTGTAGATAGTAATATTTGGACTTTGGATTTCTACCTCTATATAATAGAAGAACACTAACTAAGATACTAATTATAATGAGGAGATTAAC
Organism: Lysinibacillus sp. RC46; assembly: GCF_041262385.1. Taxonomy (NCBI): domain Bacteria; kingdom Bacillati; phylum Bacillota; class Bacilli; order Caryophanales; family Bacillaceae; genus Lysinibacillus; species Lysinibacillus sp. RC46. The sequence goes on from NZ_JBGCCF010000013.1 coordinate 108,206, forward strand.
ACATGGCAGAATATAAAAAATTATCGATCCACCGTGCATTAACAGAATTAAAGATGCTAAATCACCGCATCGAAGCAGCAACGCATGAAGTTAGTTCAGTGTTAGCTAATCGTAAAAGCAATAGCAAAATTAATGGTGTAGAGATTCAAGAATATGAAAAGCAAATGCAAGCCTCATACGATAAAGTAGTTAGCTTAGTTGACTATCGCAACCGAATTAAGGCGCTAGTTGTACAGTCCAATGCTAAAACAAAAGTAATAGTGGGAAAAGAAGAAATGACTGTAGCAGAAGCGATTGAACGCAAACAGTCCATTCAATATGAAAAGGAACTGTTAGAAGTTATGCAACAGCAATATCGTTCAGCGATAAATACGGTTGCAAAAGAAAACGATGCGTTGCCTGGAAAGCTAGAAACGTATTTAGTTAATATATTAGGAAATAAAGATAAACAATCTCCAGAAGAAGTAAAATTACATACAGAGACATTTATGAAAAGAAACGAGTACGAGTTAATTGATCCGATGAATGTTAAAAAGAAAATCGAAGCGATAAGTAATCGAATTGAAGAATTTGAATCAGAGGTCGACGCTGTATTATCAGAATCAAACGCAACTACATTTATTGAAGTGCAAGCCTAACAAAATATGCATGGCCTAGCGAAAACGGAAAACGATAAATCGCTCGCGCTTCAAGACATGTGTGCGAGTTAAAACCAGAAACATGTCTTACTACAATGGATAGTTCAAATAATCGGAGATAAAAGCTCAAAGATTAAAGTTAAAAGTCCAAAGTTTACGTTTCAAAGTTCTTTCGTATTAAAGCTAAAAACTTAAAGCATAAAATTCTTTTAAATCCTGGGCTACTGGTTAAGGTGTTGATTTCTCTGGACCGTCCGTCATCCACCAGGCAGCTAGAGCTGTGCAATACATATAAGGCGTCTCTTAATTTTAGAAGACGCCTTTTTTCTGTTTAATTCTCTTTTAGAATTTTTAAAGGGCGTCTCTCATTTTTTGAGGACGCCCGTTTTTATTACTTATTTTTCAACACAAGCTTCGCCACGCACTCCACTTGTGCGGTTTGTGCGAACATATCCACCGGCTGAATATACTCTACATCATAAAACTTCGATAATTCGTTTAAATCCTTCGCCAAAGTTGATGGATTACACGATGTATAGACAAAGCGCTTCGGTTTTAGCTTCAACACTGTGCGGATGAATTCTGGTGCTAGACCTGTGCGTGGTGGGTCAACTGTAATAACATCAGGTGTAAATCCTTCCTTGCGCCATTTTGCTAAAACACTTTCTGCAGTACCGACTGCGTATTTTGTATGCTTGAAGCCATGGTTACGTGCATTTTTACGTGCATCCTGAATGCTTTCTGGAATAACGTCCATTCCACGAACTTCTTTTGCTTTGTCAGCTAGCCATAAACCGATTGTTCCAACACCGCAGTAAGCATCAACAACTGTTTCTTTGCCTGTTAATGCTGCTGCTTTTTTAATTTCATCGTAAAGATGAACGGTTTGTGTTGGATTCAGTTGGAAAAAGGCACGAGCTGATAAATCAAAGGCTAATTCTCCAAGCTCCTCATGAATCGTTTCCTTGCCATCGAGGACAATCGTTTCATCGCCAAAGATTAACGATGTTTTCTCACGGTTAATATTTTGGGCAATCGAAACGATACTTGGGTCGATTTTTTTAATACGTGCAATGAGTTCTGCCTGATGTGGAATTTCTTTACGTGTTGTAACGAGCACGACTTGTGTTTCACCAGTACGAATCCCAGTACGTACTACAATCGTACGCACTAAGCCATCAAGCGTACGGCCATCGTAAATAGTAATATTCAGTTTTTGTAAAATTTTACGCGTTGCCACTGTGATTTTTGATGTAACCGGATGTTGAACAAGGCAATCGTTGATGTTCAGTAACTTGTTACTACCTTCTGCAAATAGCCCTGCATAGACACGTTTACCCTCTTTACGTACTTGATACTGACTTTTGTTACGATAATTCCATGGATTATCCATCCCTAAAGTTTTGCGAACTTCAACTGTATTAGCTAAAGGCTTAGCATAACGTTCTAATGCTTGAATTACGATATCATGCTTTTCGATTAGCTGTTTTTCATATGTCATATGTTGAAGCTGGCAGCCGCCACATTCGTTGTAAACTGGGCATGGTGCTTCCTGACGATATTTTGAAGCTTTACGAATAGTTACTATTTCTGCTTCAGCAAAGTTTCGCTGTGTTTTAGTTACTAGTGCTGTAATTTCTTCACCAGGAATAGCGCCTTTTACGAATACAACATTACGCTTATAAAAGCCTACTCCTTCGCCATTAATACCAAGTCTTTTTATTGTTAGAGGAAATTTTTGTCCAACTTCCATTGATGTTTGTTGCGTCAAGCGTTCCACGTCCCTGTTCTTTTAATATCATCTCCCCATTATAACTAAGGAGTAGACGATTGCAAAGCGACGGGAAGATCTTCATGTTCTAAAACTAAATCGTCAAGGGATAAAAATGTATAGCCTTGTTTTTTCGCTTCGGCAATAAACCTTGGGAGAGCTTCAGCGTTATCCTGTGCAACAGTATGCATTAATATTACGGCACCAGGGTGAAGCTGTTCCATTAATGCATTATACGCATAATCTGCGCCACGACGTACATCCCTTTCCCAATCCTTAAAGGCAACGGACCAGAAAATATGACGGTAGCCTTCAGCATTTCCGACCTCTAATAATTTTGCGTTAAATATACCTTCAGGTGGACGAGCGTATGTTGTACGTTCAATACCCGTCAATTCACGTAACTTATCATCGAGTTTCTTCCATTCACTACGCATACCATCTGGCGTAAGCCTCGCCATATTTGGGTGCCCCCATGAATGGTTGCCGATAGTATGTCCATCTTTAACCATGCGTTTTACTAAATCAGGGGCACTTTCTAAATAATGACCAGTTAAAAAGAAGGTAGCTGGTGCGTTTTCCTTCTTCAATGTATCCAAAATGCTTTCCGTGAATCCATTTTCATATCCGTTATCAAAGGTTAAATAAGCAACTTTTTTATCTGGCTTACCTTTATAAATTGCACCATACTTCTCAAGTAGCTGATCAAGCTGTGCCCCAGCCTCAGCTGGTTCACCGTTTTTCGCTCGCTTTAATCCCCAATGGTATTCATCAGAGCTAGCAGCCGAATATGGATTAAAGCTAATTGCCGCGGCAATAATAAAAGTAGCGATGACCGCTCCTACTATATGCTGTTTCCACATAAAAACGCATCCTTTCTTTTTCATTAGAATGCGTGTTTTTTAAAAAATTATCCTAGTTGAAGTGCTTCTTTTAAATTAGGGAATTTAAATACAAAATGATGATGATGTTTTTCTAAAAAAGTAGGTAGTACATGGACCTTTCATTCATATAAATGTTTTGCTCTCTCTTTAATAATACCCGCGCGAAACGGGAAAATACTCGCGGAAGAGAAGTGAACACCCACGAACATAGAATATGCCTACGGGAAAAAAGCAATACCCGCGAAAAATGTTATAATGGTAAATGGTGAGGTGTTACTAATGCGTATTATTACGAAAATTGCACGTCAAAAAAACAATCCAGAACGTTATAATATATATTTGAACGAAGAATACGCTTTTCCTGTAGATGAGGCAATTCTCATTCAATTTGGATTAACGAAGGGAAAAGTGCTTGAGGAATTTGATATTCAAGAAATTGCCTATGAAGATGAGATTCGAAAAGCTTTTAATAAAGGGTTAAATTTTTTATCTTATCAAATGCGTAGCGAGCATGAAGTAAAGAAAAAGCTTCTCACGTTAGAATTTGGGGAAGCTGTTATTTTAGAGGCTATACAAAAGCTTAAATCATACGGCTTTTTAAATGATGAAACTTACTCCAAGGCATTACTTAATACGAAAAAAGCTACGATGAAAAAGGGGCCCAAGGCAATTAGACAAGACCTTATAAAAAAAGGAATTGATAAAAGCTTACAGGATGAGGTACTTGCTACGTACAGTCATGCGGAACAGGTGAAGCTTGCAACACAATTGGCTGAGAAGGTCATTCGATCGGAAAAAAAGAAAACACCAACACAAATAAAAGCTAAAATTCAAGATTTTTTAATGCGAAAAGGTTATTCTTTTAGTGTTGTAGATGATGTGCTAAGTCAAATAGAGATTGAACAAGATGAAGATGAATGGCAACAGCTACTTGCTGGACAAGGCGAAAAAGTTTGGAAAAAGTATTCATCGAAGTATACTGGTTATGAATTGAAAATGAAAATAAAGCAGGCGCTCTATCAAAAGGGGTTTCCTATAGAGGTTATAGATCGTTTTATAGAAGAGAAGGAGAATGAGGAATGAACGAAAAAAATTATGCTGCGATGTCAGAGCACGAATTACGTGAGGAAATAGCTATGATAAAGGAAAAGGCACGTAAGGCGGAGCAGCTAGGGATCATCAATGAATTCGCAGTATATGAGCGTAAGGCTTTAATGGCGGCTGCTTATTTAGTGGATTTAGATACAATAATTCCTGGAGAAATGTATCGTATTGACGGCTCTGAAAATGAATTTTTCCAAGTGGATTATTTGAAAGGACGCTTTGCTTGGGGACATCGCTTAGGGGGCGAAAAATACCAAGAGGCTTTACCTGTATCCATGCTATCTCCTGTAAAGGTGGGCAAATAAATGGATGAAAAAATTGAAAAACTAACTGCTGAATTACTTGCAAAAAACCCGCAAATGTCAGTAGGACGTGCACGAGTATGGATTGAGCTTTTATGGAGTGATTTTGAATCGACTTCTGCAAAAGCTGGCTACTCCTATCGTGGTGCTGATTACACTGAAAATTTAGTGCGTCAATTAATTACCAGCTACGGTGATAAACTGCATGCATTTGCAGGACGTAATCCCAAATACGCACGTTTACTTGATGCTAGTGATGATATGGTGCAATAACAAAACCCTGACCAATATTTGGTCAGGGTTTGCTGATGTTTAATTACTTGCGCCAACCTGTAATTTTTTCTGAAGTTTATCTTCGGTGAAAATCCAGCCTGTGTATGAAGTGATAATCTCATTGTCATCGTTTAAATGAGCGACAGCAACGAACGGATAGCGATTATCACTACGGTAACGCAGATCAATTAATCTTACTTCTGTTAAGCCATTATCGAGTTCTGAAATTTCCCAACGATACAATGGTGAGAATGACACGAAAGCAGCGAGATTGCGATCTTTCAATGCTATTTCGATAATAGGCGTTTTCGGTAAAGGTTTTATTTCGAATTTATCGTAAATATTCACAGTTCGCCCATAAGCGCGCCCAACGTAATAATGCGTTTTGGATTTTGCTGCAATTCGCCAGTGCAAGAATCGCATTGTAGGGGCTACTATGACATACTCTTCATCCTGTATGGTATTATGCACAGCGTTCTTTACAGCCTTTTGGACTGCAAAGCGTAAAATGTAGTAAACGATAATAATGAGATACATGATACTAAATGTCCAAACTGGATTTGCACCAAATGCCCAAAGTAAAATGCCAAGGCAATGTAGCGTAAAAATAATAGGATCAAATGTATTAATGACACCAAGTGCCACCCATCTTCTAGAGAATGGTCGAAGCGCTTGTGTACCATAAGCATTGAAAATATCAACAAAGACGTGAAGTGCTACTGCGAAAAATGTCCAAAGCCATAAATGAAACACATTTGCGTCTTGAATAATAAGTGCTAAAACCGCTGTAATTAAGATGGGCCAAAGAGCTACTGCTGGTAGTGAATGTGTAATTCCTCGATGATGTCGAATATAAACGGCGTTGTTGCGTAGTTTTAACACTGTATCGACATCAGGTGACTGTGAGCCAATGATCGTACCTGCCATTACTGCGGTAAAGGTCATTGAATGATCTGCTACAACGGGGTCGACTAATGCAAGACCGCCGAGGGCAATACCCATAACGAAATGTGTGCCTGAATCCAAAAATATCCACTCCTTGTATGCAACAAAAAAGAGTACAATTGCATACATGTATATTTCAATAATCCGTAATACCTGATATTTACTTTATTAAGACAGTCGTTTTAAAGCTGGAAAAATTTTGACGTTTTTTGTCGTTTCTGACAATGGTCTTTTCTTAATTGTATACTCTTTTTACCATAAATAAAATCGTAAAGACGCAGGAGGTCACTGTGAATTATCCATATGTAACAAAATTTCGACAATCTTTAGTCGCATGGTTTAATGTTGAGAAACGTGATTTGCCTTGGAGACATACTACGGATCCTTATAAAATCTGGGTATCGGAAGTGATGCTACAGCAAACACGTGTCGACACAGTTATTCCTTATTACAATCGTTTCATGGAAAGTTTTCCAACGTTAGAATTACTCGCGGAAGCTCCACAAGAATACTTATTAAAGCATTGGGAAGGCCTCGGCTATTATTCCCGTGCTCGTAATTTACAGGCAGGTGTTCGTGAGGTATTAGAAAACTACGGTGGGATAGTACCCGATAATCGCCACGAGATTTCAACATTAAAAGGCGTAGGCCCATATACTGCTGGAGCTATTTTAAGTATTGCCTATAATAAGCCCGAACATGCGGTTGATGGCAATGTTATGCGCGTTTTAAGTCGTGTGCTTAATATTGATGATGATATTGCAGCTCCAAAGACTAAAAAGATTTTTGAAGCGGCTGTTGAAGAATTGATAGATCCTAAAAATGCATCGTCCTTCAATCAAGGCTTAATGGAGCTGGGTGCACTTATTTGTACGCCAACTTCACCAAAGTGTTTATTGTGTCCAGTTCGCGAATACTGTACGGCTTTTAATGAAGGTGAGCCTGAAAAATTACCTATCAAATCTAAAAAAGTAAAGATGAAGCATATCACATACGATGTGCTTGTATGCCAAGATGACAAAGGTCGAATTTTATTGGAGCAGCGTCCTGCAGAAGGTTTACTAGCTAACCTATGGCAGTTTCCAATGCTTGAGCACGGTAAAGATTCAATAGATATTTTTATTAAAGATTATGCTATGAATGTTCAATCGCAACAGGATTTGTTAACATTTAAACATGTTTTTTCACATTTAACATGGCATATAAATAGCTATTTTATGAAATGCAATTCAGCAGTAAAGGGCGAATGGCTGACTCGAGAACAAATAGAATTATTACCAATGCCCGTTCCAATGCTGAAAATTTGGCAAGAAATTAAGGATTAATCAAGAAAATAAAATTTATAAAAATTTATGAGCATAAAATCATTCACCTCGGTACACAATAATGAGCGTGGAGGTGAATGAATAATGAAAAAGCAAAACAACAACCAAAATTTACAACCGAATAAAAACATGCAACGTCAAAGTCAAGAATTTGGTTATGAAACAGACGTTAATGAAGTGCAAAAGCAAAATGCTAAAGCGGAGCAAAATAAAACTCAAGATTCAGGTAACTTCAATAAAACTAACCAAGATCTTGGTGAATAACACTTTGTAATTGCATAATTGCATTTACCTCTAAGGAGCTGTCTAAAATCGAAAAGATTAAAAAGCAGCTCCTTTTTATTTTTTATATAGCAAGATGAGAAAATTGCTCGGGTAGGCAAGGAAACCGCTCAGGTAGAAAGAAGAACTGATCGGGTAGGCAAGGAAACCGCTCAGGTAGAAAGAAGAACTGATCGGGTAGCTGAGGAAACTGCTCAGGTAGGCCGGAGAATTGCTCGGGTAGCCAAGGAAACTGCTCAGGTAGAGCGAAGAACTGATCGGGTAGCCAAGGAAACTGCTCAGGTAGAAAGAAGAACTGATCGGGTAGCCAAGGAAACTGCTCAGGTAGAAAGAAGAACTGATCGGGTAGGCGAGGAAACTGCTCAGGTAGGCCAGAGAACTGATCGGGTAGCTGAGGAAATTGCTCAGGTAGAAAGAAGAACTGATCGGGTAGCTGAGGAAACTGCTCAGGAGAACGAAGAACTGATCAGGTAGCCCAAAAAATTGCGATCGGATGCGAGGAAGAACGGCTCTAATTCAGAAAAAAATCCGATTTGATATATAAGTAAAGCGAAAAAATTCCAATTGGGTTGTTGTTATGATAAAATCCGCTTCAAATTAACGAAATTTTGTACAGATTTAAAAGAGCGCAGGGAAATTTGTGGTTTTCTAACTACACCTTTCGCGTACACATTGCTATAATATACTAGAGACTGCTAGATTTAGGTAGCATAGACGAAAAGGTGGGCTTCAAAAATGGCAATACCGGTAGAAGGAGAAACGATACAAATACATAGTTATAAGCACAATGGCCGTATCCACCGTGTTTGGCAAGAAACAACGGTTTTAAAAGGAACGAAAAATATCATTATCGGTGCGAATGAACGGACACTTGTGACAGAATCCGATGGTCGTACTTGGCTAACGAGAGAGCCTTCTATTTGTTATTTCCATGCGGAGCACTGGTTTAATATCATTTGCATGCTACGTGAGGACGGTGTGTATTATTATTGTAATCTAAGCTCACCATTTGTTTTCGATAATAATGCCATTAAATATATTGACTATGATTTAGATATTAAAGTTTTCCCTGATCTGTCTTATTCACTCTTAGATGAGGATGAATATGAGCTACATCGTAAGGAAATGTCTTATCCAGATGTCATAGATAAAATTTTAAAGCGCAATGTCGATAAATTAATTAGCTGGATTCAACAAAAAAGAGGACCCTTTGCACCTGATTTCATCGATGCCTGGACGAGCCGTTATAAGTTTCAGCTCGATATGCAAGCAGATGATTGTTAGTTGCACCTATTAGTTTTACTAATGGGTGTTTTTTTATGTCTTCAACAATCGAATTGTAAAATAGTTAGTGATAAAGCTAAATTAAATGTACTTAAAACAAAATATTGCTATAATACGTTTGGGCATTCAGTTTGTGGATGTCTGTTTCTTTTTATGTATTACATAAGAGCGAGGCTTTTAAAATAAGGATGTGATAAAAAATTGGGTAGTATAAAGCGTTATATGAAATTTGTAAAACCATATACATGGGAAATTATTTTAACAATTTTAATTGGTATTGTGAAATTTGCGATTCCGTTATTTATCCCATTGCTCATAAAAATTGTGTTAGATGATATTATCGCTGCAGATCATCTAACGGATGCAGAGAAGACAAAAGAACTGTTTTATTGGTTAGGTGGTACGATCATTGTATTCTTTATTATTCGACCACCGATCGAGTATTACCGTCAATATTATGCTCAGCATGTCAGCAACAAAGTGCTTTTCGATATTCGAAAACAAATATATGCACATTTACAGCGACTAAGTTTAAGATACTATGCGAATACAAGAGCTGGCGATGTTATTTCAAGAGTGATTAATGATGTGGAACAAACAAAAAACTTTATCATGACAGGCTTGATGAACGTTTGGCTTGACCTTGCAACAATTGTTATTGCTATCGGTATTATGCTTGCCATGGATGTTAAGCTTACGCTAGTAGCATTAGTTGCGTTCCCATTCTATGGATTTAGTGTGAAGTACTTCTTTGGTAAACTTCGATCTTTAACACGTAAACGATCACAAGCGCTTGCGGGTGTGCAAAGTTATTTGCATGAACGTGTAGCTGGAATGAGCATTATTAAAAGCTTCACGCTAGAAAAGCATGAGCAAAAATTATTTGATGAAGCAAATGGTGAATTTTTAGAAAAGGCACTAGACCATACAAAATGGAATGCTAAATCCTTTGCGGTGGTGAATACCATCACGGATGTAGCACCTCTCCTAGTCATTGCTTATGCAGGTTATCAGGTTATTAATGGTCCACTTTCAGTTGGGACAATGGTAGCCTTTATCGCCTATATCGAACGACTTTATGGTCCACTTCGTCGTCTTGTAAGTTCATCAACGATGTTAACACAATCATTTGCATCAATGGATCGAATGTTTGAATTAATAGATGAACCTTATGAAATAAAAAACAAGGCAAATGCCTTAGAGCTACCACGAGTAAAGGGTGAAGTCCGCTTTGACAATGTGAACTTTCAATATGAAGAAGAGGGCTCACAAATTTTAAACAACATCAATTTCACGATTAACCCTGGAGAGACAGTAGCATTTGTAGGAATGAGCGGTGGAGGAAAATCAACGATCATAAGTTTAATTCCTCGCTTTTATGATACAACGAGTGGCGCAGTGACTATTGATGAATATGATGTACGTGATATATCATTACATTCTTTACGTTCACAAATTGGAATAGTGTTACAGGATAATATTTTGTTCAGTGATTCGGTAAAAGAGAATATTTTAATGGGTAAGCCAGAAGCTTCTGATGAAGAGGTTATTGCTGCTGCAAGAGCGGCAAATGCCCATGATTTTATTATGAGTTTACCAAATGGCTATGACACAAAGGTCGGGGAGCGCGGTGTGAAGTTATCAGGTGGGCAAAAGCAGCGAGTAGCAATCGCTCGTGTATTTTTAAAAAATCCTCCTATTTTAATATTGGATGAAGCAACCTCTGCTTTAGATTTAGAAAGTGAGGCACTTATTCAAGAATCATTGGATGTACTTGCACATGAACGCACGACCATTATAATTGCTCACCGACTTTCTACAATTACACATGCAGATAAAATTATTGTTATAGATCATGGACAATTAATTGAAAGTGGTACTCATGAGCAATTAATGCAAAAAGAGGGGACTTACTTCAATTTATTCCAGGTGCAACATTTAGATTGATACACCATGCTATAATAGAAAAAATCTGGCTTACCATCATAACGTGGGGTTGATTTCCGTTCCAGCTGGGCGCTTTGTAGCTGACGCTTTGCTTTCGCTACAGAAAACAATTGTTGCTGTCGCTTCGCTTTCGCACAGATAAAACATTTGCCGCTGACGCTTCGCTTTCGCGCAGAGCAGAGCTTCCTGGGGGCGTCCGATGAGCCGCTTCACTCGCGTTGCTCGCTGCAGGGTCTCGGGCCAACAGGATGTTGGTCACGAAGGCGTTATCACAGGACGTGATGCTTTTAGCCATCGTTCCCCTATGAGCTCGCTGCAGGGTCTCATCTGTGACGCTGATCCCCAAGGAGTCGCCCAGCTCACTCCAATCAACTAATAAAAGTAATATCCGTATTTTGGTAATGAGTCAATAATCTAAAAATAGCTTTCCGTTTAAACATAAACGGAAGGCTATTTTTTTGTTATATTATTAAAATATTATCGATTAATAAGACAATATTAATATAGAACTCGAACGATGTAGAAAATCTATGTTAATTGCAGAATAATAATGATTGAAAGAGCAGTAGTTTTTGGTTAGAATTATCTGAAAATAGGGAATTGAGTGATAGTGAATGTAATTAAGTGAAAATATGGGTAGGATGGGGCGATTGATCATGAGAAAAAAGCTGCTAGAAATAAAAGGTTTAAAGACAACCTTTTTTACAGATGATGGACAAATTCCTGCCGTAGATGATATCGATTTTTCTGTTCATGAGGGAGAAATATTAGGGATTGTAGGGGAGTCGGGAAGTGGAAAAAGTGTCACATCACTGTCCATTATGGGATTAATACCATCGCCACCTGGAAAAATAACAGGTGGTGAAATAGTATTAGATGGCAAAAACCTCGTAACATTATCTGATAAACAAATGCAGAAAATTCGTGGGAAAGATGTGGCAATGATTTTTCAGGAGCCTATGACATCCTTAAATCCTTTGTTTACAATTGGGGATCAGCTAAAAGAAGCGATTCGAATTCATAATCCAAAATGGTCGAAAAAAGAAGCATTTGCAAGGGCAATTGAAATTATGAAACTAGTAGGTTTACCACGAGCTGAGGAATTATTAAAAGATTACCCACATCAACTATCGGGAGGGATGCGACAACGGGTCATGATTGCGATGGCACTTGTCTGTGATCCGAAGGTATTGATTGCTGATGAGCCGACTACTGCATTAGATGTTACGATTCAAGCTCAAATCTTGCAGCTTATGAAAGATTTAAATAAACGTTTAAATACAGCTGTATTATTAATTACACATGATTTAGGCGTTGTTGCAGAAACATGCGAGCGAGTTATTGTGATGTATGCAGGTCAGATTGTAGAGGAGGCACCTATTCAGGAGATATTCGTTAATCCAAAGCATCCTTATACACAAGGGCTTATTAAATCTGTACCGGATATGCGTTATAAAAAGGACAATCTATACTCTATACCAGGTAGTGTACCTAAGCCTGGAAGTATTCAGGAAGGCTGTCGTTTTGCAGCGCGTTGCGAATTTGCGATGGACCGTTGTGTACAAGAAACACCACCTTTATATGAAGCAACAGAGCGGCATAAATCGAGATGTTTTTTACTAGAGAAACAGGAGGTGGAGCAACATGTCGAAAGTGTTGTTGAAAGTTGATGGTTTGAAAAAATATTTCCCCATTCGGAAGGGTGCTTTGAATACACAGGTTGGAGACGTAAAGGCAGTGGATGATGTTTCCTTTGAAGTTTTTGAAGGAGAAACATTAGGCATTGTAGGTGAGTCCGGATGTGGTAAATCAACGACTGGTCGACTTTTAATGCGATTGCTTGAGCCAACAGAGGGCGAGATTGAATTTGCAGGTAAAATGATTTCTGAATTATCGAACAATGAAATGCGCAAAGCCCGTAGAGATATTCAAATGATTTTCCAAGATCCTTATGCCTCTCTTAATCCTAGGCATAACATTGGGAAAATATTAGAGGAGCCTCTTATTGTTCATGGAATGGGTAATTCAAAGGAACGGAAACAGAAGGTATTAGAGCTTCTCGAAATTGTTGGGTTAAATGAATATCATGTGAAACGTTATCCACATCAATTTAGTGGTGGTCAAAGACAGCGTATCGGCATTGCCCGTGCTCTGATGACGAATCCACGTTTAATTATTGCGGACGAGCCTGTCTCTGCACTCGATGTGTCAATACAGGCGCAAGTATTGAATTTATTGCAAAACTTACAAAAGGACTTAAAGCTAACTTATATTTTTATTTCCCACGATTTAGGAGTTGTACGCCATATTAGCAATCGTGTAGGCGTAATGTATTTGGGGAAATTAGTGGAGCTGACAGCAAGTGAGGATTTATATGCTGAGCCACTTCACCCATATACTCAGGCACTGCTATCCTCGGTACCTGTTCCAGATCCTACGTTTGAACGTGAACAGCTCATTATTTCTGGAGATATTCCAAGTGCTTCGAATCCGCCAAGCGGGTGCACTTTCCATACAAGATGTCCATTTAAAAAAGAAGAATGCTCTCAAGTAGTTCCAAAAATGCAAGAAGTGAAACCGGGTCATTATGTTGCTTGCCATCTATATGATGCGATCCAACATTCAATGATATAAAAAAATTTAGGGGGAAATTCAATGAAGAAAAAGAAGCTTTGGACTTTGGGTGTAATGCTTATCCTTGTTCTTTCGACAATCTTAGCTGCTTGTGGTGGCTCAGATACTAAGGATGCGGGTAGTAAAGATACTTCAAGTGGTGGCGATAAAGCTAGCGGTGGACCAAAAACATTAGTATATGGTCGTGGAGCAGATTCCACTGCTCTCGATCCAGCGACAGTAACAGAAGGTGAATCGTTCAAAGTTACGGTTAACCTCTATGAGACTCTAATTAACTTTGGAGAGCAAGATGTAACATTGCAGCCAGGGCTAGCAAAATCTTGGGAACCTTCAGAAGATGGATTAACGTATACGATGCAACTTGAAGAAGGGGTTAAGTTCCATGACGGTACTGATTTTAATGCTGAAGCAGTCGTGAAAAATTTTGAGCGCTGGAAAGCTGGTGGTGCTGAAAAATTCCCATATTACGCCTCTCAATTTACAGTAGGTGGAAAGCAAGTAATTGAGTCGATTACTGCTGATGGTGATTATAAAGTTATCTTTAAATTATCTCAACCACAAGCACCATTCTTGAAAAATTTAGCGATGTCTCCATTTGCTATTGCTTCACCAACAGCATTTGAAAAAGATGATGAGGCACTTAAAGATCATCCAGTAGGTACTGGTCCATTTAAATTTGTAGAGTGGAAACGAAATGATTCCATCACAATTGAGAAAAACCCAGATTACCGTATTGCAGATTTGCCGAAATTAGATAAAGTTATTTTCCGTTCTATTCCAGAAAACTCCACACGATTCAATGAATTAACTAACGGTGATGTTGATGTAGTTGATGGCTTAAGTCCATCTGATAAAGCTTCCATCGAATCAAATGCAGATTTACAATTAATCGAACGTCCATCTATGAATGTTGGATACCTTGGATTAACTGTAACACGTCCACCGTTCGATAACGTAAAAGTTCGTCAAGCAGTAAATTATGCAATCGATAAGCAAGCATTAGTAGATGCATTTTATGAAGGCTTAGGTGAACCAGCAAAAAATCCAATGCCGCCATTAGTTGCAGGCTACAACGATGACACTAAAGGCTATGAATATGATCCAGAAAAAGCAAAAGCATTATTAGCTGAAGCTGGCTATGATGGTAAAGAAATCGAGCTATGGGCAATGCCTGTGCCACGTCCGTACATGCCTGATGGTCAAAAAATTGCGGAAGCCATTCAGAAGAATTTAGCTGATGTTGGTATGAAATCTAAGATTGTAACGTTTGAATGGGCTACGTATTTAGATAAGGCGGAAAAGGGAGAGGCGGATGCGTTCTTACTTGGTTGGACAGGTGATAACGGAGATGCGGATAACTTCCTTTACACTTTATTAGACGGAGATAATATTCATTCTAACAACTATACATTCTATGACAACCAAGAAGTGCACAAACTATTAGTTGCAGCGCAAACTGAAATGAATGAGGACAAGCGTAATGCCCTTTACAAGCAAGCACAGGAGATTATCTCTAAAGATGCACCATGGGTTCCAATTGCTCACTCTACTCCAATTTTAGCTGCTAACACTAAAGTTACAAACTATATTGCACATCCAACAGGTTCTGACCGTTTAGAAGCGGTTGATATGAAGTAGGCTTAAAGGGCTATCTTGAACAGGTTTTAATTTAAATTTTAAAGAATCTGCTTGCTTTCTGCGGGTAAGCCGTAGGAATCTAGCGGATTCTTTTTACAAGCTAGAGGTATTTTTTTCTGTATGAAAGACCAATCATCTAAACGATCAATTATGCCTCGACATAATTGCGTCCGGAACCGTTTGGTGAAGGCTGACCCTTTCTACAGTATGTGTAAAGACTTCAATGCTTTTCATACAAAAGTATATTATGAAAATAACAGAGGGGTGAAGAAAATGCTTCACTATATGGGAAGACGTTTATCTCAATTAATCCCAGTTTTGCTTGGAATGACTTTTATCGTTTTCATGTTAATTCGTGCAATTCCTGGTAATCCAGCACAAGTAATTTTAGGACAGCAGGCAACGAAAGAAGCGGTCGAAGCGTTAAACGCAAGTTTAGGATTAAATAAGCCGTGGTATACACAATATTTTAGTTATTTAGGTGGCATTTTTCAGGGGGATTTAGGAGTATCATTACGTACTAAATTACCTGTATCAGAGGAAATTTTCCCGTATTTAGCGGCAACAGCTGAGCTAGCGCTATTTGCCATGGTTATCGCAGTGATTGTTGGAGTAAATGCAGGCATTATTTCTGCATGGTTTCAAAATTCTTGGTTCGATTATGTGGCAATGGTAGTTGCTTTAATCGGGGTGTCTATACCCGTTTTCTGGCTTGGCTTAATGGAACAATGGGCTTTCAGTAATCAGCTTGGCTGGTTCCCGACATCTGGGCGAGAAGATGTGCGAGATCCAATAACCGCCATTACTCATTTTTATTTACTGGATACGTTAATACAAGGCCGTTTTGAGCAATTTACTGAAGTATTAAAGCGATTAGTATTACCGGGTATAGCTCTTGCGACAATACCAATGGCGATTATTGCAAGAATGACTAGGTCGTCTATGCTTGAAGTAATGCGCTCTGACTATGTACGTACCGCTAGAGCAAAAGGGCAAAAAATGTTTATTGTTGTTTATAAGCATGCCTTGAAAAATGCAGTTATCCCGGTATTAACAGTAATCGGTTTGCAAACAGGGTTACTGCTAGGTGGTGCCATTTTAACAGAGACGATTTTCAGCTGGCCTGGAATTGGTCGTTATATTTATGATGCCATTGGCTTCCGTGACTATCCTGTTATTCAATCAGGTATTTTAGTAATTGCATTTATTTTTATCATGATTAACTTAATTGTGGATTTACTGTATACGGTGATAGATCCACGGATTAAATACAAATAGAGGGGAGCAGCGATAATGACTGGAGCGATAGATATAAAAACAGCAGCACCAAGTCGTGAACGAGCGGCAGGTCCTTGGAGAGAAGGCTGGCGTAGCTTTAAAAAGAGCAAAATCTCCCTAGTAGGTGCAGGCATTGTACTATTTTTTATTATACTTGCTATATTTGGCTCGATGATTGCTCCTGAAGGAATTAATGAACAAAATCTTTCGAATCGTTTATTAGCACCGTCAAGTGAGCATTGGTTTGGAACAGATGACTTTGGACGGGATATTTTCTCTAGAGTTATACTTGGAGCTAGTATTTCTTTGAAGGTAGGCTTTTTTTCGGTTATTCTTTCTGTAATTGTAGGTAGTTTCCTTGGCATTATTGCGGGTTATTATGGAAGATGGATTGATACGATAATCTCGCGTATTTTTGATATTCTGTTAGCATTCCCTAGTATTTTACTTGCTATTGCAATAGTAGCAGTACTAGGACCATCATTACAAAATGCATTGCTTGCCATTGCCATTATTAACGTGCCGAATTTTGGGCGCTTAATTCGTTCGAAAGTATTGAGTGTTAAAGAAGAGGAATATATTGTAGCAGCAAAGGCTATCGGAATGCGTGATTCAAGGATTTTATTCTCACATATTTTGCCAAACTCAATGACGCCAATCATCGTACAAGGAACGCTAGCGATAGCGACAGCGATAATTGAAGCGGCGGCATTAGGCTTCCTTGGATTAGGAGCTCAAGCACCAGCGCCAGAATGGGGTAAAATGCTTGCGGATTCCCGTATCTATTTATTAAAGGCTCCGTGGACGATGATTTTCCCAGGTTTAGCTATTATGTTTACGGTTCTTGGTTTTAATCTAATGGGGGACGGCCTACGTGATGCGCTTGACCCGAAAATGAAAAGCTAATACAAAAGAGCGAAGGGTGGATATAATGCCAACCCTTCGCTCTTTTGCTACCAAAACATTTGTAGCTGACGCTGCGCTTTCGCTACCAAAACACTTGTAGCTGACGCTGCGCTTTCGCTACCAAAACATTTGCTGAAAGAAGTTAAATAAACTCTTCTTCAAATTCCACATTGATTTCTTGGCCATGATGAGTTTGATACGACACGATGAGCGTATCTAAATGCTCTAGGTTTTCTTCGTAATCTAAAATACGAGATAAAATATAAAGCAAGTGATAACTCGAGAATTCTGTATCGCCTTCATCATGCGCATAAGTTATTTGTTTTATAAATATCTCCATTAACTCGTTACGCTGAACATAATCATTATGTTTACTCCACTCGGAATGTTCGGGCTTTAATTTCCCAGTATATTTTAGCAGTAGCTGTTCATGGTAAGTTAGCAGGAAATCAAGTCGCTCTTGAATCATTAAATGAAATTGTGTCGGTAGCTGGGCTAATTCGTTTTCATGATTATGAAGACGATGAAGCAGCTCTAAACTTTTCTTTGACGTTGTAATCATTTGACGATAAACAACTAATTTACGTGCTTTAACAAACTTTTTATTTTTAAAGTAATTACGCTCTTCCTTATAAAAATCATACAATGTGTCAACTCGTTGCATACGAGACTTAAATTTGCTTAATGCTTCTTTTGTAGAAGTATGCTCAGATGCCTGGCGAACAGCAAGTCGCGTCCATCGGATAATATCATCCTGTAAAAAGTAAATCTTACGGAAAAGCTTTACTTCATATTTTGGTGGTAGGAAGAACAGATTGACAACAAATGCTGCTAGCACCCCAACTAATATGGTAATAAAGCGAATAAGACCAAATGTAAGAAAATCATCTCCTTGAAACTCCATAATAGCTACAACTGTAACAAGTGCTAGTGACAATGATTTTTCAAGTTTAAATTTCAACATGATACCGATCGCAACAATGACGGCAATGCCAATTGCTACTACATGGTGGCTGAAAAGCAAGCCAAAAATGACCGCGATGGTAGCTCCTATAATATTGGCTTGTATTTGCTCAACGATTGTTTGATAGGAGCGATAAATAGATGGCTGAATCGCAAAGATGGCTGCAATTCCTGCAAAAACAGGTGAAGGTAGCTCTAACAGCTCAGCAATAAATAGTGCAAACACGATGGCGACACCAGTTTTAAATACACGGGCACCTAATTTCATAGAAAATGGATGTCCTTTCTGTCTAAAATTTTAACTTCTTTCAGTAGAAGTTTCCCACCTCAATAGGGGCAGTTAAATGCTGCTTAAGTTACTTTACCCAATCATCCACTGGCCTAAGCCTCCGGCGGATGTCTTCTATACATTATAGAAGGAAGCGCTCATAAAATACATAGATTTGTATGTCATTTACAGAAAAAAGACGACTCACAGGGGAGTCGTCTTTAAAAGTTAACCATAGAAACTGTTCTATATTGCTCTTCTCACTAAGCGTTTAGCCATTGCATTTACAAATTACAATTGTGAAAATGCAATATCTACCGCTTTAATTGTTTCAAGAATATCTGCTTCTGTATGCTCTGTTGTTAAGAACCATGCTTCATATTTTGATGGCGCTAAATTAATGCCTTGTGCAAGCATTAATTTAAAGAAGCGACCAAAGATTTCACCGTCTGAGTTTTCAGCCTGCTCATAGTTTTCTACTGTCACATCTGTAAAGTAAATTGTAAGAGCCCCTTTAAGACGATTAATAGTAATTGTTACATCATGTTTTTTTGCTGCAGCCAAGATACCTTCTTCTAAAATGGCTCCAAGACGGTCCATTTTATCGTAAATTCCTGGAGTTTGTAATACTTCTAGGCAGGCAATACCAGCTTGCATGGATGCAGGGTTTCCTGCCATTGTGCCTGCTTGATAGGCAGGTCCAAGTGGAGCCACTGTATCCATAATTTCTTTACGACCGCCGTATGCACCAATCGGTAAACCACCGCCGATTACTTTACCAAGGGCAGTTAGGTCTGGTGTTAAGCCTAATAAGGTTTGAGCACTACCATAGTGGAAGCGGAAAGCAGTAATAACTTCATCGTAAATAGTTAATGCACCTTTTTCCTTTGCTGTGGCATGAACTAATTCTAGGAAGCCAGGGTTAGGCTCTACAATACCGAAGTTTCCAACGATAGGCTCGATTAAAATAGCTGCGATTTGATCGCCCCATTTATCCATTGCTTCTGTAAATGCTTCAGGGTTGTTAAATGGTACAGTAATTACTTCCGCTGCTGTTGAAGTTGTAACACCAGCTGAGTCTGGAGTACCTAATGTTGCAGGACCAGAACCAGCAGCTACTAGTACTAAGTCAAAGTGACCATGGTAGCAACCAGCGAATTTCATAATTTTTGTACGACCAGTATAAGCACGTGCAACACGAATTGTTGTCATTACAGCTTCTGTACCAGAGTTATTAAAGCGTACTTTATCCATAGATGGGATTGCTTCTTTTAGCATTTTAGCAAAAGTAACCTCATATTCAGTTGGAGTCCCAAACAAAGTTCCATTTTCAGCTGCGTGTGTAATAGCCTTTGCGATATGTGGGTGACCGTGACCAGTAACGATTGGACCGTAAGCTGCTAGATAGTCGATATAACGGTTGCCATCAACATCCCAAAAATAAGCGCCTTTCCCACGAGCCATTGCAACAGGTGAACCTCCGCCAACTGCTTTATAAGAACGAGAAGGGCTATTTACACCACCAACGATATGCTGTAGCGCTTCTGCGTGTACTGCTTCAGATTTTGTGTGATTCATATATATTGCCTCCTAAATCTTTATACTTCATCTATTGTAGACCTATCAGTGCAAGAAATCCAAAGAAATTAAGAGATATGATTTGTTTTACTATTTAGAGTAAAATAGAACGTACAGAGGAGGAGATTGATATGGTTTTAATAGAAGGTAAAAAAGCACCTGATTTTTCCCTTATAAATGAAACAGGAGAAACAGTAAAGTTAGCGGATTTCAAAGGACAAAATGTTATTTTATATTTTTATCCTAAAGATATGACACCAGGCTGTACGACGGAAGCTTGTGACTTCCGTGATAAGCATGAGGATTTTAGTAAATTAAATGCAGTTGTACTTGGCGTTAGTCCTGACGATGCAAAAAAACATACCAAATTTATAGATAAGCACGGTTTGCCATTCTCGTTATTAGTAGATGAGGATCATGCCGTAGCAGAAGCGTATGGCGTGTGGGTACTGAAGAAGATGTATGGACGTGAATATATGGGGATAGAACGTTCGACATTTTTAATTGATACAGAAGGAAACTTGATAAAGGCTTGGCGTAAAGTACGTGTAAAAAATCATATTGAAGAAGTATATACATATTTAGCAGAATGGGAGGTGACTCAATGAGAATTTATTTTACGTTTGAACCAAGACCAGATTTACGTGAGCCACTAGTAGCAGAATTTCCACAAGTTGATTTTATTTTTGAAAATGGCTTATCAATCGATGAGCTACAACAAGCGGATGTGCTTGTCACATATGGTGAAGATTTAAATGATGAAAATATTCAGTATGCGACAAAGGTCAAATGGATTTTTGTAGCTTCAGCGGGGATCGAAAAAATGCCAGCTCAAGCCATTATTGAACGAGGGATATTTGTTTCGAATGTGCGCGGCATTCATAAAACACCAATGGCAGAATCAATGCTTGCCCATATTTTAGCGATTAAGCGTGCGCTGCCTTGGAAGTATGAACAGCAGAAGAAAAGTGAATGGTCCAAAAAAGCGAAACAAACCGAGTTGCGGGATAGTACAGCGCTTATTTTAGGACCTGGGGCTATTGGCTCGGAAGTAGGTCGCTTATTACAAGCTTTTGGTGTTGTGACAATTGGCTGCAACCGTTCAGGGAACGAAGCGGCATCTATGAATGAGATGGTGAGCTTTGGCCAATTAATCGAAGCTTTACCTAAGGCTGATATTGTCATTTCTGTATTACCTAAAACAGAAGAGACGACACATTTACTAAAAGAAGAGCATTTTAAAGCGATGAAAAATGATGCCATTTTCATGAATTTTGGCCGTGGAAACTTAGTAGAGGAAAACGTTTTGGTGCATGCCATTCAAGTAGGTGAAATTGGTTATGCTGTTTTAGATGTATTTGAACAAGAGCCTTTAGCTGAGGATCATCCTTTATGGACTTTACCGAATGTCATTGTCTCTCCGCATATTTCAAGTCACTCTTCTCGCTATGTTGAACGTAGCTTAGAAATCTTTAAGCCAAGTTTAGAGAAGTGGTTACGCGGTGAAACAGATTTAGAAAATAGGATGGATTTATCAAGAGGTTATTGAAGCAGTAGTCCTAAATCACTCATGCCTCGGCATAATTGTAGCTGTCGCTGCGCTTTTGCCACAGGACGTGGCGTTCTTACTGAGTTCCTCTATTTCAGTGGATGTTTGGACACGCGCTTAAAGAAGCTAAACTCAAATGTGTATGAATGTTGACAGAAGTAAGAGTAATTCGATACACTAATTATAACAATTATAAATTAATAATCTTTATGGAAGAGGTGCATGACGATGTCTGAAACGCATTTACAGGATGCACTTGACACGTTAAAAACAACTGGTGTTCGTATTACTCCTCAGCGTCATGCTATTTTGGAATATTTAATTCAAACAATGGCACATCCAACTGCCGATGAAATTTATAAAGCACTTGAAGGGAAATTCCCAAATATGAGTGTAGCGACCGTCTATAATAACCTTCGCGTATTTCGTGAAGTTGGTCTAGTAAAAGAACTAACTTTTGGTGATGCTTCAAGTCGCTTTGATTTCGTTACAAACGATCATTATCATATGATTTGTGAATGCTGTGGCAAAATAGTCGACTTCCATTATCCTGGTCTCGACGAAATTGAGCATTTTGCATCACAAGTAACAGGCTTTGATGTGCATGCGCATCGTTTAGAAATTTACGGCACTTGTCCATCGTGTAAAGATGTATCTGCAAAAGTACAATAAAAAATCCTAGCTCTTAAATGAGGGCTAGGATTTTTTTGTCTTATTATAAGATTGGTCGAACTCTTTTCCTTCTAGAGTTGGATCCAATGTTAATGGTTCATTACAGTACATACACATATCTACACGACCTAATACTTTTGTATGCTTATGGCAATTAGGGCATTCTACTTGAACAGCTTTTGTTGAGAGCAGTCCAATCCATGCATAAACGACTGTACTACCAATAATACAAAGTACACCAAGGGTCATGAAAATTAATACTAGAATAGGATAGTTTTTAAAGAAGATTCCCCCATACATAACTACAAAGCCGATAAAAATAAGTGCTAATGCGAATGAACGGATTTTATTAATTTTACTTTTGTAAGGTTTCATATATCATCTTGCCTCCCAATCTAAAATCTACTATAACATATAAGAACAAAGTATTTTAGCTTTGATAACGTGGAAAGAAGGAATACTTTTAGAGTATGTCGAATTTTTAACGAAATCAATTTCGCATTGGTGTAATTGAGTACGGTGAAAATCCGTGACATCCACTGAATGAGGTTAAAAGGTAACAAGCAAATAGAGGGGGACTGAACATGGAACAAGTTTTGCGTCCGATATATCAGGAACGGGCAAGTCAGTCGAATACGTTAGGCGTTATTTTAGTGGGAAAACGCGAAGAAAAAAGTAATGTTACAGATACATTTGATACAGTCTTACTTATTATTGTAAAGGAAGCAGAAAAGCCAGTCTTTACGAAACATTACTTATATGAAGGAAATAAAGTAGCTTTACATACAGTTACTGAGAAAATATTACGAAAATGGCTACTCATTGGCTCAAATAAAAAAGTGGTCGATTGGATTTTCTTTGGTAGAGTATTATTTGATCGTAATGAATTTCTTCATAAATTAAAAATTGAATTACAGGAGTTTCCGTTTAGTGGTCGTAAAATCAAAACGGGCATTCAATTTTCAAAGTTAATTCGACGTTACTTAGAAGGGAAAGAATACTTTGATAAGGGTAGCTATCTCGATGCTTATAATCATGTAGTAGATTCATTACATCATTTGGGGCGTTTATCCATCATTGATAGTGGACTGTACCCTGAAGTAACTGTTTGGGCACAGGTGAAAAAATTAGAACCAGCGATTTATAAATTATACGAGGAGCTCGTTACAAGTAATGAGCCGATAGAAAAACGTTTAGAGCTATTATTTTTAGCAAGCGAGTTTTTAATACATTCACGTACTCGAGACGGCGCTCAACATATTTTAGAAGTAATGCAAACAAAAGAGACTTGGACAATTCAGGAATTGCACGATCATAATGAGCTCATGAACTACTCAGTAGATTTAGAAGTGTTTGTAGAATATTTAGTGGACAAAGGTTATATTCAAATTGAACCTATCGTTGCGAAAAGTGAAATGATATTCCACCGTCATTATAAGGTAAATAAAGAAGCTCTAGAAATGGAGCAAGGACTGTAGTATGCTAGTTATCGAGGTATGAAAAATACCTCGATAATTTTTTATAAAAAGTTGTTGACTTTTAATTTGTTGATATTGTATTATATTAATTGTCGCTAAGACATAACGAAATAACTCAATGAACGAAAAAAACTTTCTGAAAAAGTTATTGACACGAAATGAGTTAAATGTTAATATAAAGAAGTCGCTGAAAAACAACGACATCAACATGAACCTTGAAAACTGAACAAGCAAAACGTAATCAATAAAGTTTTTAGTAACTAACCTAGAGTTGGTGAACGAAACAAAATTTTGGACATCAAA
>NZ_JBGCCF010000014.1:0-126054 GCF_041262385.1 Lysinibacillus sp. RC46
TTTGAGTACGCTTAAAAACAGTTTTTTAGATGCTTGGTAGCTTAAGAATTTCCAATTCCGATGTTTTTTATGGTTGACATATCACCACTGGGCTTGTCAGTATAATCAGATAAATTATAACACGAACGTACGGTCCCTTATATCTATTTGTAAAATAAATTTATATTCAACTAACCTGCCCCGTTAGCCATCCATGTAGCGCAAAAACCAGCGCTACACCACGGAAAATGAAAGATGATTAAGTTCTTTCATGGGAGTTGAATATAGTTCCTTGCCATTTAAATTATCACGTTAACTAATTCGAGCGAAAAAAAGATTATGTATTCGCATCGTTATAGAACTTTCTATAATGTAGCTTTATTAATGCAATTTGATATACCAATTCGTATGAAAATTGTTAAAAAACCGCTTTATATCAATAAAAAAGGGACATCCAAATCAATTCGATTTGATACCCCTTTTATAGTGTTTTTTTAAGTTTTGTACTCGAAAACAGAACCCGTTAGAAGCGGCTCCCTTTTTATATATGCACTTTTAGGTCCTTCACATGTACAGCAGTCCCTGAAATCGAAATATTCAGTTTACCATCGTCATTTTTGACATGTACATGCACTCGCCCATCCTTTCCAAGTTCCTGACCTTGTTCAACGGTAAGTGTTTTTGGCAATTGAGCTTCTCGATCGATATAATTAGCAAAATATGCTCCCATAACACCAGAGGCAGTACCTGTAGTTATATCTTCAATTGTTCCAGAATAAGGTGATGAAAAATGTCGTGCGTGCATATCTGCATACTTATCAAATGCCTCTAAGCAAAAAGGATGCACGGATGCTTTTGGCATTTCTTCAAGGACATCCGGAAAATCTGCAGTTTGCGGAGTCATTTTTTCAAAGTATGATAAATTTTTTATAGGTACTAGTAATGTCCAAATTCCTGTACTTCCATAGACTATCGGTAATTCAGGATGTATTGCTTCTTCTGTTAGTCCAATAGATTGTGCAAGCTTAGTTTTTGAACCGTTAAATGCCTCAAACTGAGGTGCTGCATGTTGCATAGTGATATGAATTTTCCCTTTTTGTTCTTTTATCTCAATTGGGAGAATTCCTGCTTTCGTTTCAATAGTTAGCTTTGACTTATTTTCTAGTAAACCTTGTGTTTTCAGTGCATAGATTGTTGCCATTGTTGCATGTCCACATAAATTCATCTCATGCCCTGGCGTGAAATAACGTATACGTAAATCTGCTTTATCCGATTTTAGCGTAAAGGCTGTTTCGTTAAAGCCTACTTGCTTAGCAATAGCTTGCATTTCTATTTCACTATACTGATCTCCTTCTACGACGACACCTGCTGGGTTCCCCATATTAGGTATCGTGCTAAACGCATCATAATGATGGACGGTAACCATTTTCATATACTTTCCCTTCCTTTATTTAAGTTTTACATCAAAGCTGGCTACTCTAACTGGCGTGTATTACAGATTTTCCGAACGAGAAAGCCTTGCAGGGTGTAGCCCGTCTTTAGACATGGGATGAAAGTGAGGTCAGACAAGAGGTAACTATTGCTACCTTAATTGTCTGAAAGGGTGTTATACTTCATCTATAGACTAGTAAAAGTCTATAAAACACGCTCGTTCATTGAAAATTGGATATTGTATAAGGTTCGATAGCCTAATTCATGCTATCGGTAAAACAATATGTGTCGTCACGAAAAAGACGCTAAAACACATCGGACGAAACCAACTATACGCTATGGTAACAGTAGTGTAGCCCTATATGCTATATGCACTGGATAGGGAGGGGTAATGGGATACCCCAATCTTGAGAACTGTTCAAAACAGAAATGGACTGCGAACGCTAGTTACTCAGGAATCCCACTGACATTAGTCAGCTTGTCCCTTTAGGGGTGGGAGTCTCAACAAGCCTTTTCTGTTCCTAAAATTTTATCCTGCGAAACAAATCCGATTTCCGACTGTCTATGCTTCCTTGGCGATTATCCCCAATTCCTAATATCAAACTCTGATACATTAATAGATACGAATTGACTGCATAAAAGTTCCATTATTCTCAAATTAATTAAGATACTCTTAAAAAATACCCCCCTATTATATAAAGAATTAACGCAGAAGCTTTTTGTCGCAACGCCAATTTTGGAAAATTCCCACCACAATGACCTTTTATAAAAATTTAGTCATAAGGTAGTATCAACACAATCTATCTAAGTTTTGAGACATTACTTCACTCAGACATAGGTCTCTAAATACATAAAAAAAGCAATATGCACTTTTTACTGTACATACTGCCTAAGCCCCTATCGAATTGTTTTTAATGCCGTTGACCAAGGAATAAGTTGATCTAGCATTTGATTTACTGAATCTGCTTGCACATCCTTTGGTTTAAATACTGTGCCGTTTTCGAAGTCTGTAAATAATGATAAAGCAGGATGGACGCGAACATCTGCAACTAATAATTCACCAAGAATTCCACGTAAATGTTCAGCAGCTCTTGCACCGCCAACAGAACCGTAAGAAACAATACCTGCCGCTTTATTATTCCATTCCACACGTAAGTAGTCTAATGCATTTTTTAATGCCCCAGTAATGGAATGGTTATACTCTGCAACGATAAATACAAAACCATCACATGCAGCAACTTTTTGTGACCATGTAGCTGCTCCTGAAGCATCTCCACCTGGCTCACCTAGAAGTGGTAGTTTATAATCCGCAATATCAATAATTTCATATTCCGCATCACCACGTCTTCCAGCAACTTCCTTTACCCATTCGCCCACTTGTGGACTTAAACGACCTTCACGCGTACTCCCTAAAATTACCCCTATTTTCAACATGTTGTTCCTCCTTTATTCATCCCTCAAATTGTGACCGAATAATTCATTTAAAACTAAAAACGGTTCTCTTAGCCATGTTGTACAGGAATCCATTTCTTTATTCAATACATTGATGGCTAATGAAACCATTGTTTTTTACTTCGAATTAAATTATCTTTAATTCAAGATAAAAATATCATATATTTATAAAAATTTCCAGTTATTTAATTCGGATTAAATTATTTTATTTTAATGGTCTTTCTAATGCTGCAAGTTCATCCTCAATCGATGCATATTGTCTTTCTACAACATATTTTGCATCCGAGATAGCCGCATTATAAATATGTGGAGCAATATTTTCCTTTATAAAGTCTAATACTCTTTCTGCTTCAAATTCTGTAATATCCTCATCACGATTATTGTAGAAAAATCGTTGAATATCAGCTATTATTGTTTCTTGTTGTTCTTTTGTTAATCGAATAAACAATTCATAACTCTCCTCTCATTGCCATTTATACTCATCTATCATAATACTCTAAAATTAATTCATGCATACACAAAAAGACTGAATTATATTAAATACTATAATTCAGTCTTCATATTCCGTATTATGTCAATTATATTAAAGTTTCACAATAAATTATGTTTGGCTCTTCGGTAAAACGAGGGGTTGATTTCCGTTCCGGCTGGGCGCTTTCCTGAGGGCGTCCGATGAGCCGCTTCACTCGCGAAGCTCGCTCCAGGGTCTCATCTGTGACGCTGATATCCCCAAGGAGTCGCCCAGCCTCCACTACAATAATGATACAACGAAACAGCGACGGCATCTTTGTGCGAAATCTAAGCGTTAGCAATAATAGGTTTACAATTGCGTCACTGTTATAAGTCTTTTCTGTTTGATTATGGTGAATAGTAATAGTGTTCACTTTTGAAATGAATAAAATTTATAAAAGTTATACGCTATTGCCGATTGGAGTGGAAGGCTACTCGACTCCCGTGGGAAAGCGAGACAGGCGAGACCCTGCACGGAGCGCAGCGGAGGAAGCGGCTCGACGCTCGCCCACAGGAAGCTCTGCTCTGCGCGAAAGCGAAGCGTCAGCGGCAAAGCGAGTAGCCTGGAACGGAAATCACCCTCATTTTTAGAGCACAACATTCACAAAGATTTCCTTAAGCGTTTTTTTCTACATAAAAAAGCTGAATTATATTACATACTATAATTCAGCCTTTTTATTATTACTGGTTACATTTAAATGAATAGTTTGTTGATAGAAAACTTTTTTCCTTTGAGACGATGGCTTCTCCACCATCTTTTTCGCATTGCTCTGTCATAGTATCAATTTTTTTGGCATTCATCGTATTCGTCATCAATGTCATACCTACCCCAAACACAGCAATCAGCAAACCAATCATCATCCATAACTTGCCGGCCTTATTGCCGACAGGTTTTTCATTCGCCATAGATATTCCCCTCTCTTACACGAATAAAAACGGTTCTGTATGAATAGTAGATTGGACAAATTCAACAGAGTACTTTTTATCCCCACACATTCTTGCCATCTTTTTAGCTACTCCTGCAATCATCACTTTCTCCACATGATGTCCTGGATCTACGATTTGTAGACCAATTGCTTGAGCGTCCTGTGCAGTATGGAAATACATATCTCCTGTTAAAAATACATCTGCCCCAGCACGTTTTGCAGAATAAATATATTTATTGCCGTCACCACCGACAAGCGCAACTTTTTTCACCTTCGATTGTAAATTACCAACAACGCGGACAGCGGGTACGTCTAGCTGCTGTTTGACGAATTGCGTAAATTCATGAAGAGTCATTTCTTGTGGTAAATAACCAACGCGTCCTAAGCCCATTACATTCGTTTGCTGGTCTAAGCGAATGATATCATAAGCAGGTTCTTCATATGGATGTGCGTTTAACATTGCCTTTAATACACGATTTTTTATAGATTCCGGAAATACAACTTCTACCTTCACTTCTTCTTCAACATGTAATTCACCAATAGAACCCACATGTGGATTTGCACCTTCTAGTGCACGGAAACGTCCCTCTCCCAATGTAGTATAGCTACACGCTTCATAATCTCCAATGCGACCTGCTCCTGCCTTTGCTAATGCCTCACGTAAATCATCGGCATTTGTAGTCGGTATAAAAACTGCTAGCTTCAACATATTTTCCGCATATGTTTCTTCTAAAATAGAACGGTTTTCAAGCTGTAGAGCATCCGCTAGTAAATCGTTAACACCGCCTTCAGCTATATCTAAATTCGTATGTGCAGCATAAACAGCAATATCATTTTTTATAAGCTTTTCATATAAACGCCCAGCTGGATTGTCAGTACGAATATTCGAAAGTCGCCTAAAAATCGGTGGATGATGCGCTATTATTAGCTCACATCCTTGAGCAATAGCTTCCTCAGCTACTGCTTCATTAACATCTAATGTGACTAATACTTTATTTACAGATTTATTTAATGTACCGATTGCAAGACCAATTGGGTCATTTTCCATACATGCTAGTTTTTTAGGCGACCATGATTCGAACAATTGTATAATTTCCTGACCGTTAACTGTTTTCATCTCATAGAACCCCTTCCACTAAATTGAGTAGAGCTTCTAACTCTGCACGTTTTTCTTCAATTTCAGGTGTTTGATCTGCCCCTTCAATGGACTTTAATACACGCTGCCAATTTTCTTTTTCACGTGACCATTTTTTTATAAATGATGGTGATTTTCGTTGCATTAATTTCGGCCCAAATAAAATTTCCGGTTCCGTTAACGTCATTGTGCTTCTTTGCAAAACGAGAATTTCATAAATTTTTTCGTCTTCCTCTAAAATCTCTTCGTCCTGAATTGCCCAATTATTTGCTAATGCCCATTCGCGAATCACTTTAGCATGAATATTTGGTTGCAAAATAAGCCTTGTTACCCCTTGCAATTTTTCAGGATGCTTCTCCAAAATGGAGACAATTAGAGGTCCACCCATCCCAGCAATAGTAACTGTATCTACATGGTCGGCTTCTTCAACGGCCGCTAAACCATTCGCAAGTCGTACTGTAATTTTTTCTGTTAAGCCTTCCTTTTGTACTTGTCCAACTGCTGATTCAAATGGACCTTTCACAACTTCCCCTGCTATTGCATAAGAAGCAATACCTTTATGAATTAAGTAGCATGGCAAATATGCATGGTCGCTGCCAATATCAGCTACAACCGCACCAGAGGGTACATATTTTGCTACTGTTTCTAATCGCTTTGATAAATTTTTTGCATTCATTTTTTTTACCGCCTGTCTTAAATAGTGTCCACTCTTAGTATGTATGATGTCGTGAAAAAAAACAAATGGAGTTGACTCAAAAATTTTGAGCAACTCCATTTTCCATTTACTGAATGAAGAAAAATAAATTGTAGCTGTACCGATGACGATTAAACGTTTTCAGTACAGCTACTTTTTTAGACTATTTTAGAGTTGAAATGTACTCAGCGATTGCTTTTGCTTCCGCTTCGTTTTTCATGCCAGGCGTCATTGGTGATCCTGGGATTCCGTTTGTTAAAACATCTACGATACGAGCTTCATCTTTGCCGTGTAGATTTGGACCCATACCACCAGTTAAGTCAGCAGCGTGACAGCCAATACAAGATTGTACTAAAGCTGCGCCATCATCAGTAGCTTCTGTCTTTTCGCCACCGCCTTCTTTCTCAGCAGCAATTTCTTTTTTGTTCTCTGCACCTGTTAAAGACATGAAGAAAATAAGACCAATACCAAATGCAAGAATTAAGATGTAAGGAACGACTGGATTGTTTTTCATATGTTTTCCCTCCTCATTGTAAATCTACTTCTATGATAATATAGAATCAGTCAACATCTAACATTGTACTTCATTAACCATGAAACGAAAAGACCATTCGCTAAGTTTTCCTTTGTTTGTAACAAATTCGACATTTCTGTAACTATTGGATAAAATATGTCTTGAAATCCCCAATATTTGGACTATCTATTATCTTTTTAACGACTTCCTTACATGTTGTTATCTTTCCTCTCTTTACGCATCATATACCAAGAAAATCAAAATAACTTATTGATATTTGCTAATAGAATAAGCCATAGCAATAAGTCCTATTATCATGGCTCATCACCATAACGTATGGTTGATTTCCGTTCCGGCTGGGCGCTTTGTTGCTGACGCTTCGCTTTCGCATTGTTTTTAGTCTTCAGCAATTTACATGGGATAAATTTCGAGATCACATTTTGATAAAAAAAAGAATCTGTTAGCTATTTGAAAGCAAACAGATTCTTGTCATTGTTAGCGAAACTATTTTACAAAATGAGTTCCTATAATAAGTTTATGGTATAATAGCTAATCAGTGCCAGTAAACCTAGGGCACCTGAGACCGTGAAATAAAGTAGCTTCATTTTTAAACCTGACCAAAGCCAAACCCCGCAGTTTGCTGCAATCAAGCAAAACAAAGCAATATTATTCCCATTAAAATATGTAGTGTAAATTCGAATAGACATACTAAACAATAAAACAGCACCCAACAAATGGAAAACAGGGGCTAATAAATCATTTTTACGTGCCATTCTAAATGCTGTCAGAAATAATATCACAGCAGCTATTCCAACAACAACCGTTAAAATTATCATTAAGGATGCTATTGTAAAATAAATAGACAACAGTGTAATCATGGCAATACATATACCTGCAATAATAAATAGTAGCCTTCTCTTTTCTGAAGGCAATATAGCCTGTTTATGATGTACTGGTTCTAACTCCTCTACATCTGTCCCCTCTGCATATAGAGCCGCTAAAAAATCACAGTAATGTTCTGGTAATAGCTTATTCTGCTTCCAAAACAAAATCTCATTCAAGATTATTTTTTTTCGAGGATTTGTCATAGTGTATACTCCAAACATTGCTTAATAATGGTTATTATTACAATTTTATCTTAATACCTTTAATAACACATCTGTATAAAGTAGCAAAAATAATAAGACTGTTTCATTCTAATTACTCGCTATAACATTTATCGAAAAAATATCTATTATGTTTAGTATGTTCTAGGGAAAAATAATGAAAATTTTGCGCGGCTATTTACTTCACATTCACAGGTATTCTCCTATTTCATGCAAATATAATAGTAGCCTAAAAAAGGGCTATCCAATTAGTCATTACTAATTAGATAGCCCAACTTTTTATCTTTATTCTAAGAAGTCTTTTAAACGTTTGCTGCGAGAAGGGTGACGTAGCTTTCTAAGAGCCTTAGCTTCAATTTGGCGAATACGTTCACGCGTTACACCAAATACTTTCCCTACCTCTTCTAATGTACGTGTGCGACCATCATCTAAACCGAAACGTAAGCGAAGGACATTTTCTTCACGGTCAGTTAATGTATCTAACACATCCTCTAATTGCTCTTTTAACAATTCATAAGCTGCATGGTCAGATGGAGATTGAGCTTCAGAATCCTCAATAAAGTCTCCTAAATGTGAATCATCTTCTTCTCCAATTGGTGTTTCAAGAGATACTGGTTCTTGTGCAATTTTTAAAATTTCACGTACTTTTTCAGGTGTTAAATCCATTTCTTCGCCAATTTCTTCTGGTGAAGGCTCACGACCTAAGTCTTGTAATAATTGGCGTTGTACACGAATTAATTTATTAATTGTTTCTACCATATGCACTGGAATACGAATTGTACGTGCTTGGTCCGCAATTGCACGTGTAATCGCTTGGCGAATCCACCATGTTGCATAAGTGGAGAATTTAAAACCTTTACGGTAGTCAAATTTCTCAACAGCCTTGATAAGCCCCATATTCCCCTCTTGAATTAAATCAAGGAATAGCATTCCACGGCCAACATATCGCTTTGCAATCGATACAACAAGACGTAAGTTCGCTTCAGCTAGGCGTTTACGTGCTTCTTCGTCACCTTGCTCAATACGCTCAGCTAATGCAATTTCTTGCTCGGCAGAAAGTAAATCAACTCGACCAATTTCTTTTAAATACATACGTACAGGGTCATTTATTTTAACACCTGGTGGTACACTCAAATCATTTAAATCGAAAGTCTCTTCGTTTGCTTCTTCTTTCATTAAGCTTTCTTCTTCAAACTCTTCTTTCCCAATGATTTGAATGTCTTTAGCCTTTTCAAGGTCCTCAGCAAAGTGGAAAATCTCTTCGTTCTCCAATTCATAAGGCGCTAGTTTCTCTGAAATTTCTTTCATAGAAATTTCACCTTCTGTTTTTGCTTTTTCTTGTAGTATTTTTTTTGCTTCATCTAATGTAATTTCTACTTCTACCTCTTTTGAACGTTCTGACTTGTCCGCCATAAACCTTCCTCCTTCTAAACAACCGAATCGGGTTAAATCGCCGATAACGATTTTCTTAAATGAATAATCTGTTGGGCGATTTCAAGTGCACGTGCATACTCATGCATCTTCTCCGCTTCCTTTGACTCATGCATCTTTTGTTGAATTTCTTGCTCAATTCTATATTTTTGCAGCTGACGAATTGAGTCTGCGACCTCTGCATCTGCTTGGTCGGGATCTCGTTCCGCTAAAGCCGCTTCCATTACAATCTTGCGTAATTCAGAGTCATCTAATATCTCAACAAAACGCTGATAATCAGGATGACCATATTCCTCATAAAATCCTACTAAGCGAACAAAAACTGCCATATAGGCATCTCGTACAAATGGATCTTTTTGCTCACTACGTAATACCCTGTCCACTACATCTATATTATGAAGCATATGAGCCAGTAATAAACGTTCGGCACGTTCAGCTGCGTCCATAGGCTTATGTTGCTGAGTGACCGGCATCGAAGGCGTTTGAACAGGCATTTCTACTTTTGCAGAACGAACCTGACTTGCCTCTAGCTTTCGGAATTGAGCATAAATCGCTTCTTCCGAGATGTTTGTTTCATTCGATAGCTGTCTTATATACAAATCTCGTTCAACTGGTGATGATCTACCTACCAGTTGCTCAAGAACTTCTTGAATATATTGAAGCGTATCATTTTCAAACTGAAAGTTCTTATTTCGTCTAGCATGCATCATCATAAAAGCAATATACGCATGAGGGTTTTCCAAAATTTGTTCTTTAAATGCTTGTCCACCTAAACTTTGAATGTATTCATCGGGATCTAGCTTATCTGGTAACACCGCAATATTGACTTTCATACGTTCCGTTTGAAGTAACTGTGCCGCTCTTTTCGCCGCATCAAACCCAGCATTATCACCGTCATAGCAAATCGTAATCTGCTCTACTAAGCGCTTTAGCTTTGTGATATGCTGATTCGTAAGCGAAGTGCCCATTGTTGCTACAGCATTCGTTACACCCACAGAAGTTGCTGCTAAAACATCCATAAATCCTTCCATCAATACTACTTGACGATTTTTTCTAATCGAGGTTCGTGCTTTATCTAGGTTATATAGCACTTCACTCTTTTGAAAAATTGGTGATTCTGGACTATTTAAATATTTTGCCTCTTCACCAGTTGATGCAAGGATTCGTCCTGAGAACGCTATAATCTTACCGTTCTCATCACGAATGGGAAACATAATACGCCCTCTAAAACGATCAAAATAGCGTTCTTCCCCTTCACGCTTGATTACTAAACCACTTTCCGCGATTTCTTGTAAGTTATAACCTTTTCTTTCAAGCAATATCGTTAATGCATCAAAGCTTGGAAGAGACCATCCAATGCTATTAGATTCTATAAGTTCCCTTGTAAATCCTCTTTCTAGCAAATAATTTAAAGGTTCTTCACCATCTTCAGTATTTAACAGTAAATGATGAAAAAAATCTGCTGCAAAAGCGTGAGCTTCTTTCATCCTTTCTTCCGCTTTAGATACCTTTTTCGTTACTTCAGGTAAACTTGGCCCAATATCTAACTGTATGCCAACACGTTCACCAAGTTTCACGACAGCGTCAGGAAAAGAAATACCTTCTATATCCATAACAAAAGTAATAGCATTACCGCCTGCACCACAACCAAAGCAATGAAAAATTTGTTTGTCTGATGACACAGAAAAAGATGGCGTTTGTTCTCCATGAAATGGACAGAGCCCAAACCAATTGCGCCCACGCTTTGTAAGCTGCATGTATTCGCTTATGACATCAACAATCTCCGATTGTGAGCGAATCTGTTCAATCACTTCTTCAGGAATCTTCCCTGCCACATTCATCACCATCTTTAATTACGTTCTAAAACACAATTCGCTATCCGATTTAAAAATCCTTTATTTCTCGACAAAAAAATAGGATTTTTCTCTTAATAAATATTTTTACCACAATTTTATTATTATAAAACAAAAATTAGTTTTTATCTATACTATTTTCAAAACCGACTCAAAAAAACCGCCTCTTAAATGAGGTGGTTTATCATCATTCGTTTCTTATTTACAGTTCGAGATATGCTCAATAATGACGTTCGCTGTTTCTTCAACAGCTTTGTTTGTCACATCAATAACCTTACAACCGATTTTAGCGACAATTTTTTCAAAATGCTGGATTTCTTCTAATATTCGATTATGCTGCGCATAGATAGCATCATCATTCAATCCAAGAGACATTAATCGCTCTTTTCTAATTG
This sequence comes from Lysinibacillus sp. RC46, assembly GCF_041262385.1. Taxonomy (NCBI): domain Bacteria; kingdom Bacillati; phylum Bacillota; class Bacilli; order Caryophanales; family Bacillaceae; genus Lysinibacillus; species Lysinibacillus sp. RC46. The sequence continues at coordinate 11,427 of NZ_JBGCCF010000014.1, forward strand.
AGTTTAATTTATCAGGAGAAATAATTAAACCAATACATTTTTTCGGATCTATTTGTAATAGTTCTTCTGGTGGCTCCACTTCTGGTACTAAAGGTACGTTCGCCACCTTATAGCGTTTATGTGCTAAATATTGTGATAACGGTGTTTTAGAGGTACGTGAAACACCGACTAACACAATATCAGCCTGTAATAGACCACGTGGATCTCTACCATCATCATATTTTACCGCAAATTCAATAGCCTCTATTTTTTTAAAATAATCATCATCTAGCTGGTGCACAATTCCTGGTGCTTCTAATGGGAATTCTTCCACAAATGTTGTCATTGTTTTTAAAGCAGGCCCTAAGATGTCGACAGCATAGACATTTTCTTGCTCACACAGTTCATGTAATAACGATCGCATCTCCTGGCGAACAAGCGTATACACAATAAATGCATTCTGTTTCGCTGCAAGGCATACAATTTTCCGAATGAGCTCCTCTGATTGTATATGAGGAAAACGGCGAATAACCGTGTTTTCCAAACTAGGTCGAAACTGGCTAATAACCGCTTTCGCTACTTGATCACCAGTTTCACCGACTGAATCAGATACAACAAAAACCCGTAGTCTTTTCATGCTGCTCTCCTTCAAATATTTAGACATTCTGTACAAGTGATAAGAAAGCTCGTGTAATCGTCGTTTTTGTAAGACGACCAACGATTTTCAAACCACCTTCTTGTGGCTCTACTACTGGTAGCGAATCAACTTCCCGTTCAATTAGTTTATTCGCAGCAACAACTAAAGAATCTGATCTCTCACAGTACGAAATATTTGGCATACGTGTCATAATTATATGTACAGGAATTTTGTTTAAATCCTGCGTACCAATACTTGTACGTAGTAAATCTTTACGAGAAAGTACCCCTGTCAAAAATTCATTTTTATCTACGACAAAGAGTGTTCCAACATCCTCTGAAAACATGAAGCAAATCGCATCATAAACAGTCATTGTTTCCGGTACAACAACTGGTCCTGAATGAAAATCTTTCACCTTTAAATTGTTAATACTATCCGTCAATGTAACGGATGCTTTTTTACCTGAATAGAAATAGCCAACACGAGGTCTAGCATCTAAAAAGCCCGCCATTGTGAGTATTGCTAAATCTGGTCTTAAAGTTGCTCTTGTCAGATTGAGATGTTCTGCAATATGTTCGCCTGTGATTGGGCCGTTTTCTTTCACAATTTGTAAAATGTTTTCCTGACGTTTATTGAGTTCGATTGGACTCACCGCCTCAAATCTAATAGTGTTATACTTATGCTCAATTATTATATACTATTTTAATAATTATTGCGAAGAAAAGAACTACATGCTACAATATTGACACATACGCTTGCTCTAAATGTATTTTCGAGCGATTTGCGTTATATAGGCGATGACGGGAAAAAAAGTATCTGTTCCACTTTAAAGCGAGTAGAAGATGGTGAAAGTCTACATAGCAACAGAGAAAAGGCACTCCTTGAGCTAACTTTTTGAAAAGAGGTTTTAAACAACGCGTTTAAAACAATCAGGGTGGAACCGCGGGTTTTAGCACTCGTCCCTGGGCATTCATTGTGCCCGGAGACGGGTGCTATTTTTTAATTTAGTCCTACCTAAATTAAAAAATATCTCTAGCGAATTGTATAAATTCGCTTAAACAAAATTAATGTTCACTCTGTGAAAACTTTGAAGGAGGCTATTTTTATGGCAAACAAATCAATGGAAACAATCGTATCTTTAGCGAAGCATCGCGGCTTTGTCTTCCCTGGTTCTGAAATCTACGGAGGCTTAGCAAACACTTGGGATTACGGTCCATTAGGTGTTGAATTAAAAAACAATGTTAAAAAAGCATGGTGGCAAAAGTTTGTCCAAGAATCAGAGCACAATGTTGGGATAGATGCTGCAATTTTAATGAACCCAAAAGCTTGGGTTGCTTCTGGTCACGTTGGCAACTTTAATGACCCAATGATTGATTGTAAGGCATGTAAAGCGCGCCATCGTGCTGACAAAATCATCGAGGACGCTGCGCTAGCAAAAGGCGATGAAATCATTGTCGATGGTATGACATTTGATCAAATGAAAGAAACGATGATTAAGTATGACGTAGTGTGCCCGGATTGTGGTAAAGCTGATTTCACAGATATTCGTCAATTTAATTTAATGTTTAAAACATTCCAAGGTGTAACAGAATCTTCTACTAATGAAATTTATTTACGCCCAGAAACAGCACAAGGTATTTTTGTGAACTTTAAAAACGTACAACGTTCAATGCGTAAACGTACACCATTCGGTATTGCACAAATCGGTAAATCATTCCGTAACGAAATTACACCAGGTAACTTCACTTTCCGTACGCGTGAATTTGAACAAATGGAACTTGAATTTTTCTGTAAGCCTGGCGAGGACCTTGAATGGCACGCATACTGGAAAGAGTTTTGTAAAAATTGGTTGTTAAATTTAGGCATGAAAGAAGATTCTATGCGTCTTCGTGATCACGAGGACGACGAATTATCTCACTACTCAAATGCTACAACTGATATTGAATTTAAATTCCCATTCGGTTGGGGCGAACTATGGGGCGTAGCAGATCGCACGGATTTCGATTTAAAACAGCATATGGAGCATTCTGGTGAAGATTTCACTTACATTGACCCAGTATCAAACGAACGTTATGTTCCATATTGTATCGAGCCTTCTTTAGGTGCAGACCGTGTAACATTAGCATTCCTTTGCGATGCTTATGACGAGGAAGAGCTTGAAGGCGATGATAAGCGTACAGTTTTACGCTTCCACCCTGCTCTAGCACCATTTAAAGCTGCAGTCCTACCACTTTCTAAAAAGCTTTCAGATGAAGCTACTGATGTTTGGGCAGAGCTTCGTAAATCATTCCCAGTTGATTTTGACGAGTCACAATCAATTGGTAAACGTTACCGTCGTCAAGATGAAATTGGTACACCATTCTGTATCACGTATGACTTCGACTCAAAAGAAGATGGTCAAGTTACAGTGCGTCATCGCGATTCAATGTCTCAAGTTCGTATGCCAATTACAGATGTTAAAGCATACATCGAAAAACATCTTCAATTCTAAAATTCATCAGTATATAAAGAGGGAGTCGCATTTTAAGCGACTCCCTCTTATTTTATGTTTTTAACAATGAAAACAAACGCTCTTGCATCTTCTCCTCAAATGAAAACCTTTTCATTTCCATGCCTACTAAGCTAATAAGTAATTCTTCAATATCTACAAGCGAATAAAAAAGGAATGTTCCTTCTCCCATTGGGCGAACTCTCTTATCGACTGTAAGCTCATCTCCAATAAAGTAAGCTATATTTACGTTACAATGTTCCATTAATTGCGTAATGCGCCGTTCATCATCTGGATTAATAAAAAACGGCACAATTTTATCAATATACAAAATACTTTGCACAAGTTTTATGAAGAAATTTTCTCGAAGTGAAGTTTCCACAACTAATATAGTTGTTTTCTCATGCTGATAATCCATATACAATACATGTAATTGATCTTCTAATAGTTTCTTTAATATATTAATAGAATTCCTGTATTTTGTCATGTCCGTTTGAATTTCTCTTGTTAATAAACGTAGAATTCGAAAGGCAGGTAAAAATATTTTTAAAATAATTTCTTTAGGATGTAAATGATCTATTAATTTATTAAAATAGACTCTTAAGCTATTTTCGTCACAGCGAATTAATTGTTCTATAAATAAGTTAAAAATTTCTTCAAAGCTGTTAGCACGGTAATCAATCATTTTCGCAATTTTCACACTATAATTTAAAGGTAAAATCATTGACTTTTGTTCATCCAGCAATTTAACTTTAGGTAACGTTGGGAATAAATCATAGACAAGTTCTACTTGTGCACTTCGATTATCCGATAATTGAACGACTGAGTTGACAGGATAAATCCCTAGGCACTCTACAAATTTATGCATAAATTTCTCGTTATATAAATGTCGATCACGATATAAAACAGCTAATGCATCTGTTGCAGCATATCCCGAATGATATACACGCTTTGATGTCATAGCGGAATAAACATCTATAATTTGCAGTAATTGAACCCCCTCACACATATCATCCTCACAAAGCTGATTTGGATAACCTTTACCGGCAAAACGTTCATGATGATCACGTGCTAAATAGGCAATATCGTCTTCCCCATTTTCTATGAGTAACTCATAACCTTTAGTCGTATGAGTTTTAACAATGTCAAACTCATCTTCTGATAATTTTCGTTTTAAATTTAATATGTCTTGCGGGATAAATACCTTCCCAATATCGTGGAACAAATAGCCCCTTGCTAGCGTTTCAATATCGGTTAAACCTAAATAACGCGCAAAAATTGTACCTAAAACGAAAACATCAAATGAATGAACAAAAGAATACTCATCCCATTCTTTTAATCTCATGAGTAATTCATAGCGATGTTTTTTTTCAAAAATTTGTTCAAAAATACCTCGTACATAAGCAGTATCTTGGGTGCTTTTTAAAATTTGACCATAGCGCAATTCATGCACAACATTCTCTAATGTAGTCATAAAAAGATTTTTTACCGTATCTTTATACTCATCTACCTCATCCTTTTTATCCATCAGAGGTGCAAATACATCCTCGTAATCTCTTGTACGCTGAACACTCAAATCATGAACAATTCGGACTGAATCAGTTGGTAAATATACAGATAGTTCGTCTACTTTTCTAAGTTTAAGTAAGACAATAATCCGCTCCGTTAAAACTAGATCTTTTTTAGCTAATAAACGATAATCAGAAAAAATATCTTCAGCTAAAATATCATTGGCTTCAACTTCATCAATACTTAACGTCACTTTTCTTAGCATATTTTCTGCCACATACGCAATGTCCAAGCATTATGTGACTCCCTCCTTCTTCGATAAGACTGCGTTGTTCATCAATTATGCCTCGGCATAATTGCGTCCGGAGGCTTTAGGCAACAAATAATTTTTGCGCGAAAGCGTAGTGCTAACGTAGCGGCAGCAGCAGATATTTTTTGCGCGAAAGCGTAGTGCCAACGTAGCGACAGCAACGTGTTTTGTCTGTGCGAAAGCGTAGTGTCAACGTAGCGGCAGCTACAACACGATATTAGTCACTCAGTTGTTGCCACAGGACGCGGCCTTTTTAGACTGAGTTCCTATATTTCAGCGGATGTCTTTTGTACCAAAAGCGTAACGTCAGGTACAGATGTTTGGACCCACGCTGAAAGAAGTTAACATTCATCTATATCATTTACAATATCATAGATTAAAACACCTTTTCAACTAGTTTATGGAATTTACATGGATAGTTACTACTATTTTTACGTTAAAAACTATTATAAAATTAGTAATTTATATCCAAAAAAATTCCTTTGGCAACAATTATTAATTTTAAATAAAAAAAGATATAAAGTCCTATACAAAGGACTAAAAAGCGTATATTAGCGTATATTTATAATTTATAGTTAAATTTATCTCATTAAATAATATTTCTGTAAATCATAAAGAATTACTTAATTTGTCCTAATACCATTAGCAAAAATCCAACACTAATAGATAAATATTACCATTCAGAAAAATAACTACTCATTTTTACATTATGGAACATTGAAAATTAATAATTTATATATATTTCACCCAACTTTTATCTCACCACCAAAAGTCGAGATGACATTTGTTAATACATATTTTATTGATTGGTACGATAGATCAGAGACAAATCCCCTATCCCTAAACAGCTCATTGTTCGGCCTTAAAAGCACACCAGTCGAGTCAGAAATACTATTCATTCATGTTGATGAACAAGTATTTTATCCATGTTAATTTTTAACATCATAAAATTCCCTCTATTCTCATCTTCGTCATTTTGATATAAATAAAGTATTGTAGTTAATCCTAAATGTTAAATAACAATAATTTAACAATTCATGGAGATTCCAACCTATTACATTCAGCCCGTTGTAATAGGTAGGTCCTAGCTATAAAATTTTTTTATGTACTTTGGAGGAAATTTATTTGAAGAGCAATCGTTTTTATCACATCGCTATGGCATCAGCACTAGCAACAAGCGCTATTGTCATTGCACCCCCAGCACATGCTGCATCGGGATTCTCTGATGTAAAAAATGTGTCAAGTGAGGAAGGTCAAGCTATTATTAACTTAGCTCAACGCGGCATTATATCAGGCTACCCTGATGGCACATTTAAACCTGAGAATTCAATTACTCGTACACAAGCTGCAAAAATTTTAGCTGGTATTTTAAAGCTTGATACGGTTCATGTGAAAAATCCTAATTTTAAGGATATAAAACCTGGCGATGCAAATTATGGTGCGATTGCTGCTTTAGCAAATGCAGGTATTATTAGCGGAACCAATGGCTATTTCAACCCAACTAAAAATATTACACGTGGACAAATGTCAAAAATGATTGTGAAAGGTTTTAAATTACCAATTACAAACGGCATTAACATTCCTTTCTATGATGTCAATGAAGGCAGTGAATACGAACCATATATAAAAACGCTTTTTGCCAACACCATCACAAAAGGTACAACCCCTACTACCTTTGGACCACAAACTAATGTAAAACGCTCCCAATTAGCACTTTTTGTTGTACGTGCTGAAAAAGCTCAAGGCAACGTCACAGTTTTTGCTAGTCAATTTAAGCAAGACTATATCTATGCTTCTTATGGCGGCATTAAGCCTGCAGAGGATATCTTTACATGGGTTGAAGATGAAGAAGATTATATGACAGAGTCCATTACAATTAAACCGCTAAAAGAAGGCACGGGAAAATTAGTTATTACGGGCTTTAAAGAAGATACTGAAGAATTTTTGGATGTCTTTTACTTAGTAAATGTGAAGAATGTAAACGGGAAGCTACAAACAACACTTCAAAAAGTGAAAGAAGAGGATTATGCAGAAAACTTACCGTTCAACTTAAAGGAAAGTAATTTAAAATTTGTTCCTACTAATGTAAGTATTCAAACTGCAGATGGTCAAGCCTTATCTCCTGAATTATATAATTTTAAATCAACGAATAACTCTGCTACACTTTCTATCTTTAAAAATGGGCAGTATATGCTTACTTTCACTAACGGTACTCAACAACAAACAATGGCTGCTATTGTCGATACATATGATTTCGTGCGTAGTATTGATTTGTATCAAGTTACAGATGAGTTAACGATTTCAAGTAGCTATCTATCGTTTGAACCAACACATGTTGCCTTAGAAAAATTTAATTCTGAGCCAGCAACTGTGAAAGCTACAATAAAGGATAAGCAAGTAAATGTTACACCATTAGCAGAAGGTACATCTATTTTACATATTACAGGTAAAAATGGTGAAACTGCTTATCTATATATTGACTTTCTAAAAATCGCTAATAAATGGGCTGTTTCTTACGGTTTCATGGATGATTCAGAAGATTATTAATGTAAAAATGCCAGAAGATCAATATTAATGATCTTCTGGCGTTTTTTCTTGATCAGCACTCGTTCTTAGCTGAAATTCAGGCGTTCTTTCAAGCTGTTCGATAAATTTTTTAGTCTTAAAACGAATTCCTGTTTGTTCCTCGTAAATTGTTGTAATTATTTTTTTAATAAAATATTTTGTTTCCTTTTTTAATTCTAATTTCCCAATCTGGTCAATCGGTACAGTATAGAACATTCGGATAAGCTTAAGCTGAGTCGGTGTTAATCGAATGATATAAGGATCATGATGATAACAACGATGACACAAAAAACCTCCCTGGACAAAAGAAAATGCAAATTCTCCGTCTACTGCACCACAAGCAGCACAAGCATGTAAAATAGGCTGCACGCCAGTATAGGGCAGCATTTTCCATTCAACGAACAATGTAATAGCCTCCGGGTCGTAACCTTCCTCAATTGCTTGTAATGCTTGAAGGAGCACATCAAATGCAAGTGGCTCAGGTTTTCCCTCTTCTACTACACGCTCAACAAGTTCCATTATATAACTTGCATAGGCCGTTGCCATTATATCCTCACGAATATGACGCATTGAATTTAGATGCTCTCCTTGTTGCAATGTCCCCATACCGGTATGATGCTGTACCATAAACATGCCATACGTAAATGGCTGTGTCACAGATGCTAACCTACTGGAAGGCTTCTTCGCTCCCCGAGCCATCGTTGCAACCTTTCCTGCTTCTCTCGTTAGTAATGTTACAATTTTATTTGATTCTCCATAGGCACGTACCTTTAGGACAATCCCTTCCCATTTATGAAGCATCGATTCCCCTCCTTTTCAACCTTTGCAATCAATTATGCCTCGGCATAATTGCCGCTGTCGCGCAGATAAACAATGCGTCCGGAATCGGCTTTGTGCTTTGGCCTGCGTGAGGGCCGACACGATGTCGGTCATTTCGGTAATGCCACAGGACGTGGCGTTTTTACCGATGCAGGTCAGTTAGCCGTTATCGCATGGATGCGATGATTTTAGGCTAACCCCTTTATTAACTCCTTTCCGATTCCGTGACATCCGCCGGAGGCTTTCACTTCTATCAGCGGGTGTCCAAATAGAAGTGAAAATAGAGCTGTCCAATAAATTATTGGACAGCTCCATTTAAAACTACAGCGACAGATAGGAATGTTGTAAAGTTGTTTTGTGTTTACAGCATATCTCATCAATTATGCCTCGGCATAATTCCGTGACATCTGCCAGAGGCTTTAGGCCAATATGATGTTGGTCACTCAGACGTTGCCACGGGACGTGACGTTCTTAGACTGAGTTCCTCTATTTCAGCTGATGTTAGTACAGCCGCTGAAATAAGTTAATATTCATCATCACGGAAACCGAAGTCACGTAAATGTGTTGATTTATTTCGCCAATCCTTTTGTACCTTAACCCAAAGCTCTAAATACACTTTTGAACCAAGAAGCATTTCAATATCTTTTCTTGCACGTATCCCTACTTCTTTTAGTAGCGCTCCACGTTTACCAATGACGATCCCTTTTTGAGAATCCCTTTCCACAATAATCGTTGCTGCTACACGAATTTTATCTTCGTTTTCCTCATCACGGCGAATTTTATCAATAACAACAGCAATGGAATGAGGTATTTCTTCACGCGTTAAATGTAACACTTTTTCACGAATTAACTCTGAAATAATAAAACGCTCAGGATGATCTGTTACTTGATCTGCTGGGTAATATTGTGGCCCCTCTGGTAAATATTTCGTTAATGTAGTTAATAAATTTTCTACATTATTCCCTTGTAACGCTGAAATCGGAACTATTTCCGCAAAGTCATAACGCTCTTTGTAGCTTTCAATAATCCCTATTAATTCATCAGGATGAATTTGATCGATTTTATTAATCACTAGGAAGACAGGCGTTGGATTACCCGCCAGCATTTCAAGGATGAATTCGTCACCCTTTCCAAGTTTCTGCTCTGCATTTACCATGAACATAATAACATCCACTTCACGCAAAGTATTTTTAGAAACCTTTAGCATAAAATCCCCTAGCTTATGTTTCGGCTTGTGGATTCCTGGTGTATCTATAAAAATCATTTGGCTATCATTTGTTGTTAGTACACCTTGTACTTTATTTCGTGTTGTTTGTGGTTTATCACTCATAATCGCAATTTTTTGACCAATGACACGGTTTAAAAATGTTGATTTCCCTACATTTGGTCGCCCGATTATGGAGATAAAACCTGACTTATAGCCATTGTTATTTTCCAGCATTCTCTAAATCCTCCGTTGTAAATGCAAACGGTAGTAATTCGCCTACAGACGTTACCGTGACATCACCTTTTAAGTTTGTTAAATATACAGGCATAGATGGTTTGCAAAATTCCATCATCACTTGACGACAAGCTCCGCATGGCGCACATGGTCCATCCGTATCAGCTACAATAGCGATCGCCTCAAAATCATAAATACCTTCTGACACGGCTTTGAAAAATGCTGTACGTTCAGCACAATTGGTCATACTATAGCCAGCATTTTCAATGTTGCAGCCATGAATAACCTCTCCATTTTTCGTTAAAATCGCCGCGCCAACTTTAAATTTTGAATAAGGTACATAAGCCTTTTCACGCGCTTTTTTTGATTCTTCTAGTAATGCATGCATATCAATTGTCATTAATGTTCTCCTCTACATAAAATAAAAAATAGCTCATCACCATAACGTGGGTTGATTTCCGTTCCGGCTGGGCGCTTTCCTGGGCGCGTCCGATGAGCCGCTTCGCTTGCGCTCCATGGTCTCGGGCCAACACGATGTTGGTCACGAAGGCGTTATCACAGGATGTGATGCTTTTAGCCTTCGTTCCTCTATTGCTGATCCCCAAGGAGTCGCCCAGCCTCCACTACAATCAACTTATAGCATGGATTAACAAATGTCCTCACTTAACTTTTGGTGACGAACCTAATAATCATAATTCTCCAGCACAATAGCTACTACTTCATGACCGAGTAATATTTTTAAAACCATTTCGGTATAAATATGAGTAATCCGATTATAGCACTGAATATCGCAAATACAAGTACTGCGCCTGCTGCAAGATCTTTTGCCTGCTTAGCAAGTGGATGGATAGTAGGTGAAGCTAAATCTACTACTCGTTCAATTGCAGTATTAATCATTTCAAGTGCAAACATTAGTGCTATTAATAGCAACACAATATACCATTCCATACGTGATAACTCCGTAAAATAGCCAGCAATCAAAACTATTCCCGCACTTAGCAAGTGGGATATAAAATTTTGCTCAGCACAGGCTGTAAGAATACCTTTAAAGGCATACCCAAAAGAGCGTACGAATTTGCGAACATTCATTTATTCTCGTCCTAAGCCGAAAGATTGTAAAATCTCATCCTGCTTACCGAACATCACCTTTTCATCTTCCGGCACCATATGATCATAACCAAGTAGATGTAAGAAACCGTGAACCGCTAAAAAGCCTAATTCTCGTTCAAATGTATGCCCATATTCCTCAGCTTGTTCTTTTGTACGATCCGTTGAAATAATAATATCTCCTAACACACGGGGCATCCCTTCAAATGTTACTTCTATTTCTCCCTCACCTAACTCCTCAAGGGCAAACGAGATAACATCTGTCGGCTGATCCTTGTCACGATATTCTCGGTTTATTTCTTGAATCGCTTCATTTGTAACAAACGTCACTGACACTTCTGTTTCCGGTTCAATATTCTCTACTTTCGCTGCATGCTGTAAAAGCTTTTCAACAAGCTCCATATGCTCAGCAGCCACTTCATTTGTTTCATCTGTAAAATCAATTGTTAAAATCATAGATCCTCCTACTTATCTGCCTTTGGATATTCAATTCGTGAGTGGAAAATTCCATTCAACGTTTCACAAAGTACTCGCTCTATACATTTTAACTCTTTTATTGAAATATCGCATTCATCAAATTGATTGTCTTGTACTCGATCATCTATAATCGCTCGTACCAACTTTTTAATTTTCTCTGCATTCGGTTCCTTCATCGATCGAACCGCTGCCTCAACACTATCTGCAACACTAATAACTGCCGCTTCCTTCGTTTGTGGCTTCGGACCTGGATATCTGTACTTTGTATCATCTAAACATTTTCCTTCTTCCTTCGCTTTAAAGTAGAAGAACTTTAACAGACTAGATCCGTGATGCTGCAAGGCAATATCGATAATTTCCTGTGGCATCTTATAACGTTTTAGCATTTCAGCTCCATCAGTTGTATGTGCGATGATAATTTCCGCGCTTTTTTCTGGAGGCAATGAATCATGTGGGTTAACACCAGACATTTGATTCTCGATGAAAAAGGCAGGACGCTTCGTTTTGCCAATATCATGATAATAGCATCCTACACGAGCCAGTAATCCATCCGCTCCAATTTCCTCACATGCCGCCTCCGCTAAGTTCGCCACCATTACACTATGATGATATGTTCCTGGAGCCTCCATTAGTAATTTTTTCAGCAACGGATGATTTGGGTTCGATAATTCAATTAAACGTAGCGACGACAATAAACTAAACGCTGATTCAAAGAATGGTAAAAGACCCATTGTAAGAGCACCTGATAATAGAGCCGATATCAACGCCGCTATAAAGTAATACACCAACTCTGACAAACCGTAAGTAGATTGTGTCATCAGTAAATAAAATGCGATAAACGACATATTTACTAGCCCGATAACACCTACAGCATGTAAAATATGCGAACGCTTTTCCATACTCCCCAAAAAGAATAAGCTCGCAAAGCCTCCAAAAATTATATACAGTGTAATTTCCATCTGCATAACAGATGAATAACCCTCCTGAAAAATAACACCCGCAGATGCCGCTGTCATAACCGTAATAAGTACCGCAGCACGGTCATCCACTAATAGCCGTACAAGCATTGTTGCCAAAGCCGTTGGGAAAAGGAAGGCAACCGTAACATCGAAGCCACTAGAAACTAGGCTTATAAATTTCATCAGCAAGATGGATAAACCATAAACAATTACTGTCACCAACAACGCATTACGTTTCTTGTGCTCATCTGTATCCAAACGTTCAAATAAAACAAACATGAACGTCATTTCCAAAAGTATTAAAATAATCAGCCCTGCAATCGGTTTCATCGATGCTTTATTACTCACCATACCTAGAAGTTCTAATTGACGAAACGCCTCATTATCAATAATTTGACCTTCCTGTACGATGATTTGACCTTGAAGAATTCGAGTTGGTTCAACCGATTCCTTCGCTTGATCCTTTCGAATTTTCGTTTGTTCTTCATTTATCGTCTCATTTTCGATAATACTAGTACGTCCAATTAAAACTACCGTATTAAATATTTTATCCGGATATCCTCGTTGTCCACGAATTTTTGTCTCAAAATCATTTTGACCCGCAAACACATTTTCTGATCGAATAGATTTTTGCAAATATTCCTGCACAGATTTTGATAGTTGCGTACTTGTTCTTTTTAAATCTGCTTCACTTTGTACTAACAAACCCTCTAGCTGTGAATCAGTAAAGATAATTGGCATTTGCTCTGAATCAATGGATTCAAACTTTTTGCGCAGCTTCGCCACTTGGTCGGCAATCGGAATAGGTTCTTTGCTACTCTCAACATCCGCCTTTACGTCGAGAACATAGTCAAATAAAGACGTTACAATCGCAGCTCGCTGCTTAGCAACATCCGCAGAAAATTGATAGACTGGCTCAACCGCATTCGCTGCTTTTTCTCGTTCCTGTTGTGTTTTATAAGTATCTTCTATCGTTTTAGTAGATCGTACTGTTTCAGGCGCTAGTTGTAATGGTTTAAAATCATATGTAACACCTTTAACATTGCCATACATAAAAGTAAATTGTAGGGCTCCTGTTAAGATGAGAACGACAATTAAAAAGTAGCGGAAGCCAATAAGTTCTGTAAATTTTTTTAATTGTTTCTCCATCCGGCACCTCCTCTATCTATCTACTATCATACCAATTCAAAAAACATTTTTCCCGAAAAATGTATAAGAAAGCAAAAAAACAGCTATACAAATTGTATAGCTGTCACAAATTTTTCCATTTTCCAAGTATTTTCACGTTTGTTAATTTTTATACCCGTCGCATTTACTCTAACTCTGTTGCACCTGTCGTTCCGTTTCACTCCACTTTCGGTGCAGACTTTAGAATTACGCATAGCGCAATTCTAAAGTTGCTGTTCTTCGTAGGCTTTGATGATTTTTGCTACGATTGGGTGGCGTACTACATCGCCTTGTTCTAAAATTTGGAAATGTATTGATTTTACATACTTTAGTGTGCGTTCTGCTACGATTAACCCAGATTCCGTATTTTTCGGTAGGTCCATTTGTGTTTTGTCGCCTGTAATGACCATTTTTGAGCCAAAGCCTAGACGCGTTAAAAACATCTTCATTTGCTGATGTGTCGTATTTTGAGCTTCATCTAAAATAACAAAGGCGTCGTCTAATGTACGTCCACGCATATACGCTAAAGGTGCAATTTCAATTGTTCCTCGTTCAATAAGTCTTTGAGTTTGTTCTGTCCCGTAAATATCGTTTAAAGCGTCATAAAGAGGTCGTAAATAAGGATCTACCTTTTCCTTCAAATCCCCCGGAAGAAAGCCTAGAGACTCTCCTGCCTCTACTGCAGGGCGTGTTAAAATAATACGCTTAACGTGCCCATTTTTTAGCGCCTGCGTTGCCATGACTACCGCTAAATACGTTTTCCCAGTACCAGCTGGACCGATACCAAAAACAACGTCTTTATGACGGATTGCTTGTATGTATTCTCGTTGACCGATTGTTTTTGCACGAATAGGCTTTCCTTTCGTCGTGCGTGCAATTTCTTCATCATAAAGTTCTGCAAAATATTCAATCGTTCCTTTTTGTGTCATTTCAATAGCAGTTGCAACATCACGCTGATCAATATTAATTCCTTTACGAATGACCTTTAGAAGAGCATGTAAAAGGAATGTCGCTTGTTCCTTTGCATCCTCTTCACCAGCAAGCTGAATTTGTTCACCACGTGTAATAATGTGGACTTGTAGTGCCTCTTCGATTAACTTCATATTTGCATCGGAAATTCCGAGTAGCATAACCGCTTCGTTTGGATTATCCACTTGTAATACAGTTAAATGTTCTGACATAATCATTCTCCTTGTGGGCCTTGTATTGGACTGGCAATGTTTTCATTGACTAAAAATAGAACTTTCCCTTCAACTGTACCATCCCCCCACTTTACCTGTAAAAGGTTTTCTTTTTTTATAACCGTTTTAGCAGGTAATGAACGTATTACCTTTTCATGAAGTAATGGTATGAGCAATGAATCTATTTTGGATTCATCAAGCTCTACTTGCACTTTTTTAGTGTTCTGCTCTTCAACAATTGAAACATACGGATCGAGCCAGCTTGGTAAATCTTTCTTTTGTACATAGTCAACTTTTTCTTTTTCTTGATGAATGCCTTTCACTAATACACGCCACTGCTTCTGTTGTAGCGTTTCCATCGTTAGCTTTTTCGGAATTTTAAATGAACATTCGAGCCAATAATCAGCGTAGACCTCTCCCTTTGCCCCAACAAAGACTTGATCTTCACCACTTTCAATTACACCACTTACGAGAACATCACCTTCGTAAGCAGTATCGTTGACTGAAATTTTACGTTCACCATTTTGAATATTAAAGTGGGTAATAACACCACCTTTTGTTGCCACTAAATGCGTCGCTAGTTTCTCATTCGTTTGTTTAGTTTGTTTCGGGGATTCCTGAGGTCGTAAAGTTACACGTCCACCATGCTTTTCAATATGCACCCAAGAAAGATCTCGATGCCCTTCTAATAGCTTCTGTCGAATGACAGCATCTGAGGGTAAGTCTTTTTTAGAAATGGGTGTTTCTAGTTGAAATGTATCTTGAAAGGTCTTTCCTAGACGTGCCTCTAACTCTGGCGTTGCCGCTTTAATATCAATACGCCAAATAACCTGTGCACATAGCAATGGTATTAATATCATCAACGCTAGGCCAAGCAAAGTCCAAAGCTGCGCTCGTAAAACTTGAAGCTCATCTGAATAATAGACAGCCATTTTAAGTCGGTAACGTCTACGTACACGGCGTATCTTTGGTAGATAATGCATCGTTGTTTCAAAAGCAACCTCTTGCTCACGAAAGACAATCCGCTTTAATGGCACATGTTGTGCATGCAATGCTTGAATAAAAGGATGAACATTTTCATGGCGCTTTATACGTATGATAATTGGCCGATTATTCCACATTATCGCTCACACCCATATCCTTTGTCATTTTCAGATGAAGCTCCTGCAAATCCTCTACAGAAAGATGAAGCATTTCTTCTTTAAGAGCATTAATTTCCACCGATTTCCCACGCACAGTAATATGATAGTCTGCATAAATAAAAGAGCATGATGAAGCATCAGCATGTAGAAAACGATATGGGCCAATGATTTTTAATGTTTCATATTGTAATAATTCAAGTAGTGGCGTTAATTGAAATAGTTTTCTCATAAAAAATGCCTCCTTCTTCGGCAATATATGCATCGAAAAAGGAGGACATGCTAGTTATTTTCTTTTTGCTTTTGGAGGACCTAAAACTTCTGCCATTACAACAGCCTGCATTAATGATTTTTTTGATTTTGGCAATTGAAAAGCAGATTGAGATTCAGCTACTCCCACAACTTTTTTCTCAGCTGCCAAACGACCGATACTTTCTCTATTCGTAGTACGACTTACTTTCTCAGTCGGGATTAACGGTGGAGCTGCATAGCTTGGAACTTCCTTACTCACTGTTTCTTCGACAAATTTTTTCGGCTCTTCCACTTTAGATTGCTCATTTTTCCAATCACCTAAAAATTCACGTGCAAAATCTTCAAAGCTCTGTGATTTAGAAGCAGGACGTTGCTCTGAAGACATCTCTGCTTTTTCTGTAATAGGAGGATCAACATGAGAATCCTTATTAAAAGGAGGCATTGGTTTTTGTTCTTTCTTCTTTGCTTTACCGAAAATAGAGCTGACTATGGCAATTATCACAAATATAATTAATTGTTCCATTTATTAGTACTGCTCCTTTCAGTTTTTTATTCGTTAGGTCCATTTGTTTCTGATTTATCTGAGCTTACTTTAGAAATGGAGTCTCTCATAGCTGTATCTGCTTGAATGTTGCGGTAATTCATATAGTCCATAATACCAAGATTACCCGAACGTAAAGCTTCTGCCATTGCCTGTGGTACTTCAGCTTCTGCTTCTACTACTTTTGCCTTCATCTCTTGTACGCGTGCAATCATTTCTTGCTCGTTCGCTACAGCCATTGCACGACGTTCTTCAGCTTTCGCTTGGGCAATGTTTTTATCAGCTTGTGCTTGTTCAATTTGTAATTCAGCACCAATGTTTTTGCCGATATCAACGTCAGCAATATCGATCGATAAGATTTCAAATGCTGTTCCAGAATCTAAGCCTTTTGCTAATACAGTTTGAGAAATCATATCAGGATTTTCAAGAACTGTCGTATGACTAGAGGCGCTACCAATTGTAGAAACGATCCCCTCACCTACACGGGCAATAACCGTTTCTTCACCAGCACCACCGACTAAACGTTCAATGTTTGCGCGCACTGTAATACGTGCCTTCGCTTTTACTTCGATCCCGTTCATAGCAACACCCGCAATAAATGGTGTTTCAATAACTTTCGGGTTAACAGACATTTGTACAGCTTCTAATACATCACGACCCGCTAAATCAATTGCCGCACAACGTTCAAATGTTAACTCGATATTTGCACGATGAGCTGCGATTAACGCATTGACAACTCGGTCTACATTACCACCAGCTAAATAGTGGCTTTCTAGTTGATTAATCGTCACAGGCAAACCTGCTTTATGCGCTTTAATTAATGGGTTCACAATTCGTGACGGGATTACACGACGTAATCGCATACCGATTAAAGTGAAAATACTAACGCGGACACCTGCAGCAAGAGCAGAAATCCACAGCGCCACTGGTACAAAGGTAAAGAATACCGCGACAACAATAAATAATATGACTAGCCCTGCAATTGGACCTATTAAAGCTAAATCAATTCCCATTTGCTATTCCTCCATCTCTTCTTCTGTTCGTCTCACAACAATACGTGAGCCCTCTACTTTAATAACTTCTACATGTTTCCCAGCATCAACATAGCCACCTTCCGATACTACGTCAATGCGTTCACTACCAAATAGCATTGTACCTGCCGGACGAAGTGGTGTAACCGTTGTACCTACTTTTCCGAGCAGCTCTGTGCGATTCACGTTAGATACATAGCCCTCTTCCGTTGTTGTCGCATCCATCAAGACTAGCTTGTTTAAAACATGCATTTTTTTACCAAAAAATTTCATCAGGATCACCATCCCTATTATCGCTACAACAAGCGCAATGAAAATCGCTATAATCATTTGCATCATGTTCGCACCTGCCAGTATTAGACTTAGTAATATTAGCACACCGCCGAAAATACCAACAATACCTCCCGGGACAAAAAATTCCGCTACAACAAGCGCTAAGCCTACAATAAATAAAAGTAATGCTTCATAACCTGCCAAGCCTGCCACCATATGACCGAAGAAAAATAATCCAAGTGCTGACAATCCCATTATACCTGGAACACCAAAACCTGGCGAATATAGCTCAACTACAAGTCCCAAACTTGCAATCGACAATAAAATCGGAACTATAATCGGATTCGTAATAAAACGAGCAAGTTTTTCAGCAAAAGTAGGTTCAATTGGAACGATATCACTACCATTTAATTGCGTTTTTTCTAAAAGATCTTGGAAATTCGAAACCGTCCCATTAGAATATTTAACTTTTTTTGCCTCCGAGGCAGATAAAGTTAATAAATTTCCTTCTTCCGCTCGAAATTTTGGTAAATCAACAGATACATCAGCCATTGCTCGTGCATAGATTGGATTGCGACCTTTCGATTCTGCAGCTGCTTCCATTTGAGCAACCCATGCACTATGAGCCTTTAAGTCTGCTGCATTTCCTGCTGAATCAATAACTGCAGCCGCCCCGATCGTTCCACTTGGCACCATATAGATTTCATCCGCATGTAAGGCTAAAAAGGCACCTGCTGAATGCGCATCTTTGTTAATATACGCAATTTTACGTATATCCGTTGCATCCATTAGCATAGCAATATCACCAGCTGCATTCACGAAACCGCCCGGCGTATGGATGTCTAAAATAATCGCCTCTGCATAGTTTTCTTCCGCCTCTTTAAAAGCTCGTTCTAAAAATGCGTGAAGTCCTCGCTCTACTTCATCATGAATAGGTATGTGGTAGACCTTACTACTTGCAAAAGCAGATGTTAATGGAAACGCTAACAAAAATGTCATCCAAATAACTAATAAATAACTGAGGATTCTTCGTCTCCGCATCTTTTTCCCTCCCTTCTAACATGCTTCTCTCCTGTATATACGACTGACTAACTAAAAAGTTTCATAAATCCTAATAATTTTATTATACCGTGAATTTTTAATTTATATTTATACAATCAGTATATAACATAAAAGCCGAATGAATCTCAGGGATCACATTCGGCTTCTTCAATATGTACGTAATTTGAGAGCTTAAAGTAAAATACCTGAAATTAACCGACATGCGATTAATTCCAGGTATATCTTTGTCTGCTCAGTGAATCATACAATTGCGTGTTATGAACGTAGGGATTTTTAATGGGAAATTAAATTACCACTTACGTTTACGTGCAGCTTCTGATTTCTTTTTACGTTTTACGCTAGGTTTTTCGTAGAACTCGCGCTTTCTAACTTCTTGAATTGTACCACTTTTTGATACAGTACGTTTGAAGCGGCGAAGAGCATCTTCAAGCGATTCGTTTTTGCGAACGACAGTTTTTGACATCTCTCTTTCCCTCCCTCCGAACACACGTCAATACACAAATAGGCAAATAACCATTTGCTGTGTACTAAAGAATTATAACGTATTGTCTAAAAATGGTCAATAGAAAGTGTACGAATTAATCTGATGAATTTTTGGTTTTTTTACCTTAAGAATTTTCAGCTTGCTTTTGGACACCATAAACATACAAAGTTTTAAATCAAAGGTTCAATGGGGAGATAAAAATGAAAACATTTAAAAATAAATTAAATCCTCCAAAAATACTTGTGCTAGGCTTTGCCGTCATCATTTCAATCGGAACATTTTTGTTAATGCTCCCCATTGCAACGGTCGATGATAAAGGTCTTTCATTTTTAAATGCTTTATTTACTGCTACCTCAGCTACGTGTGTAACAGGACTGGTTGTTGTAGATACCGGTGATACATTTTCGATATTTGGAGAATTAGTTATTCTTTTTCTTATCCAAATTGGCGGGCTGGGCTTTATGACGTTCGCGACGTTTTTATTTTTGCTATTAGGAAAAAAGATTTCTTTAAAAGAAAGGCTTTTGTTAAAGGAGGCATTTAATAACGTTACAATTGCTGGTCTAGTTAAATTAGTTAAACGGATACTGTTATTTACAGCACTGATTGAATTTATAGGTGGCTTCATTTTATCTATTCGTTTTTCATTCGATATGCCTGTAGGTAAAGCCTTTTATTTCGGATTTTTCCATGCGATATCGAATTTTAATAATGCTGGATTTGATTTAATGGGTGGCTATAAGAGCTTAACAGAATACGTAGACGATCCTTTCGTCGTAATTACTATTTGTGCACTTATTTTGATTGGAGGCTTAGGGTTTATTGTTATAAATGAACTATATGAATACCGCGGAACGAAACGACTTTCAGTGCACACAAAAATTGTATTAACAACAACGCTTATTTTAACAGTCGGCTCAACGATTTTAATTTTCTTATTTGAATACGGTAATAGTAAAACCCTTGGGCAACTATCTGAATGGGGCAAAATTCTTGGTTCATTATACCAAGCAGTTACACCTAGAACTGCTGGCTCTAATACCCTTCCTATTGGTGATTTAACACATTCAACTTTATTTTTAATCATTTGGCTAATGTTCATCGGAGGCGGTTCTGGTTCAACTGCTGGAGGTATTAAAATAACGACCTTCGCTGTTTTAGTTGCTACGATGTGGTCTCAATTAAAAGGGCAAGAAGATGTTGTGCTTTTTAGACGTAGAATTATTCATGAAACGATTTTAAAAGCTTTAACAGTCACAATGTGTGGGATGATGATTGTCGTACTTGTTACCATTGTCTTAAGTATTATTGAACAACGTCATAGTTTTATGATGTATTTATTTGAGGCTACTTCTGCATTTGGAACAGCTGGACTTTCAATGGGGCTAACTCCCGAGCTATCAACTGGTGGCCGCCTTCTTATCATATTAACTATGTTTATCGGAAGATTAGGCCCTTTAACAATTGCTTTTGCTATTACAAATCGACGAAAAAAAGAGGCTTTCCGTCATCCAAAAGGAAATATAATGATCGGGTAACCATGATAAAGGAGCGATGAGTACAATGTCTATCAAACAATATGCTGTTATAGGTCTTGGACGGTTTGGAGTAAGCGTAGCACGCAAGTTGTATGAAGCTGGACATGAAGTTTTAGGAATCGATATTAACGAGGAAAGAGTCGAAGATGCCGAACAATATGTTACGCATGCAGTAGTTGCTGATACGACAGAAGAAAAAGCTCTTAACTCCATTGGGATAAGAAATTTCGATTGTGTCATTGTTGCTATAGGTATTGATATGCAATCAAGTATTTTAACGGTCTCCTTATTAAAGGAGCTAGGTATCAAAAAAATAATTGCAAAGGCTCTCGGAAAAAGACATGGACAAGTTTTAGATAAGGTGGGTGCTGAGTGGGTTATTTACCCTGAGAGAGATATGGGGGAACGTGTAGCCAATCAGCTACTTTCACCGAATATGCTAAATTACATTGAATTGTCAAAGGAATACAGTATAGAGGAAATTATGATTCCTTCTAAAATGGCTGGTCATAATCTACGGGATTTAGACATTCGAGCTAAATATAATGTCAGTGTTATTGCCATAGTTCGAGACGGTAATATTACCATTTTACCCTCTCCTGATGAGACTATTAAGGAAAAAGATATATTAGTGATGATTGGGCATAGAAAGGATCTCACTGTATTTTCAAATATTGAATAGAAAAAGGGATCAAAAGAGGCTGCGTCAAAAGGTTTCCCTTGAAACAGCCTGTTATATTTTATCAATTTTGCTTCGGCATAATTGCGCTGACGCTACAGAAAACAATGGCTGAAAAAATTAAAAGACTTTCTTGCTATCCATATCGTCTTTTAAAATCTCTACCGCCTCTCTGAAACGTAGAGAATGGACGATTTCTCGTTCGCGTAAAAATTTTAAGCTATCATTCAAATCTGTGTCATCTGATAAATCAATAATCCATTGATATGTCGCTCGTGCCTTTTCTTCAGCTGCAATATCCTCATACAAATCAGCAATCGGATCCCCTTTGGCCTGAATATAAGTTGCCGTAAACGGTGCTCCAGCTGCATTCTGATAAAATAATGCCCTGTCATGATTGGCATAATGTTCTCCAAGACCTGCCTCTTTAAGCATCTCTGGGGTGGCATCCTTCGTAAGTTTATAAACCATCGTGGCAATCATTTCCAAGTGAGAAAATTCTTCTGTAGCTATATCTGTCAACAAACCCACTACTTTATCAGGAATAGTATAGCGCTGATTCATATATCGAAGTGCCGCTGCTAATTCTCCATCTGCACCACCATACTGCTCAATTAAATACTTAGCTAGCATTGGGTTACATGTACTCACCCTTACTGGATACTGGAGCTTCTTTTCGTAATACCACAAAAAAATTCCTCCTAGTTACTTATAATCAATTATGCCAGGCATAATTGCATCCGGAATCCTACCAAAACATATTTGCTGATAAAGTTAAACTTGCCATGGCCAAGGTGTATCTACCCAATTAAAAGGATAATTTGAATAACTTCTCCCAAAATTCATAAGCGGACCAAATTTTTGCTCAAATGCAACCTTAAGTCGCATGCTTATTTCAGTGTTTTCGTTAAATTGCTGAATAGCATCATAATCGTGAGGATGAGTATCTAAATAAAGATTTAATTCCACTATTACAAAATCAATGGCTTGTATTTCTTCAAGTAGCTTATAAAATTCTGGTGGCATCTCTTTACTCATTCTTCATCCCTCCTTCTTGGGGATTTGGATAGGGGCTAAATAATTGAGGCCATAATGTGCCGGATTTGAGAGCTTCTTGAGGGGTTTGATATTGTGGTAGCCCAGGCGGTTGAAAACTCATATACAATTGGGGCGGTGTAGAAAAACTTTTAACCCTTATAGGTGGACATGGATCGAATGGGCTAATAAAAGGCTTCCAATATTTATATTGAGTGAACATTGTATCCTCCCTTCTGTATTCAATTACATCAGTGGAGTATATGAGGTAGATGAAATTTTTATTCAGAGTGGTGTTATAATCCGGAGGAAGTCACATTACCAAACGAGATTGGTAATCCTTCGCGTACCAAGAACACAAAAGTAGCTCGCATTTCGAAAAACGCGAGCTGTATTTTGTACATATTATTATGCATTTTTATAAAGTTACACCAAGAAAATATCCTATAGAAATAAAAATAATTACCCATGTCAAAGCTCCAAAACAAGCGAAAGCAAGATAAGTCCTAAACTTCATCTGGGTTATTCCAGACATGTAACTTGTTACATGTCTAATACCTGGAACATAATATCCTATAATTATTGTCCATGGTCCAAAACGATGAAACCATCGTTCAACTTTAATGAACCGTTTATCATTGAGACCAATCCATTTTCCATATTTTAATATTATAGGTTTCCCTAATTTATTACCAATTAAATAGCTAATGATCATACCAGTAGATGAGCCAAGAAAACTTAAAAGTATACTCAATAGATAGTTTAAATGCCCCTCTTGACACATAAATCCCACAAACGTCATCAAGATTTCATCGGGAACGGGTAAACCAATTATCCCTAAAGATAAAAGTAAAAATATAGCAAGATATCCATATTGACTTATAAAACTGCTTATGAATTCCACGGATAGTTTCTCCTTTTTTAATACAATTCGTTACTTTTATCAAATATCATATATTACCCCATTTTTGCTAATTAAACAGCGGAATGATTAATCAATTATACCTCGGCATAATTGCAGATGTTAGTACACCCGCTGAAAAAGTAACTTAATTCCGCATCATCTCACCACCTATAGAGGTGGGAGACTTTTGTAGCTGAGTCTTCGCTTTCGCTACCAAAACATTTATTGAAGGAAGTTAAAAAAATGAGAGGTCATTCAGATTAAAATATAATAGTTAACGAATGATTGACCTGTTAATTTTACGATATTTTATGTGATCGATGTTACTAAGTTATGTAAGAAGTCGGTTCGTACCTATACAATGTTCTTATAAAGAAAAAATTTATTAGTCCAATAATAAATTTTACATATAAAAAGCTTGATTATAAAACCATAAAAATTATCATATTCCTTCCTATACATTTTTGCAATTACTCTCAATAATACATCATCTATTTTAAGTTAAAAAGAGGGTTATTGTGAATGAAACAATGACAATAGATCGATTGATTAAATATTTGTCATAAATCACTTAAGGAAATTGATGAACTTGCTCAAGTATTAGGGGGATTTTAATTGTGGGGGTAAAAGGGGTTTTTAAATTCTAAATGTATATGGGGCTAGTCCATAACGAACAGCCTCGTAACTTACTTATAAGTATTTTTCATTACTATTAATAATTAGAATCTGTAGTTTTGGTTTAATGCAAACTCAATAGATAATGGGGTGTAATTCCTTTATTTTAACTTCTATATGTATTTTTTAATAATGCAAAATAATGTATTAAGTAGTGGGCTAATAAAATACGGCGAGCGTGTGTACAGGAATAGGTGAAACAACTCTTCAGTCTTTAGTTATTTGCCGTTTCCTATAAACAATCAAAGCAATAATCGCAAGAATTAAAACTAAAATACTAGAAGTCAAAAAGAATAAAGATAAAGCTCTCTTTTCTCCCCAGTTGTTAAACGCTTGCGAAAAACCGACAAAAATCATCAAAAAGGATAGCACCAATTGAAACTTTGAAACATCTTTATACAATAGAATACCTCCCTTCTTATGTTAATTTCACCATTACGTAAGGTATAAAATGCAAATTTGAGTTTTAGAATATGCCCTTATATTTACTTATTCAAGTTCTTTTTAAGTAATTTATTATTGGAGATAGCAACTTCTATTAAGCCAATCATACATATTGCTAAAAATAATATAGACCAATTGATTTTTCCAACTACTAAAAGCGTATAGATAACATCAATTACACAGTATAATAATATAATGCTAGCAATAACTATCCCTTTTTTATTTTTCATCTTTCCACCACTTTCTCTTTCACACGATACTAAGTCAAAATATACCGACTTAATTATACATTAATTAGCTAATTTTTGTATTATTAAACAATTTTTCATAACAGCCATTTTTTATTTGGGCATCCACAAAAAAACACCTGCCGTAGCAAGTGCTTATTTTATTATTCATCTTTATTCGCATTTTGCTGGGATTCCATTTCTTTACGTTTTTGTTCTTCTTCCAATTATTTTTTCTACCACTTCTGACAGAAACTCAAAAAAACAGGCACTCACCTAACTTTCTGACAGTTTTTTTAAAATCAGTAACAAGACACATCCTCTTACATGACGTATATTGTCAAGGGGGTTATGATATTGAGTATATTTTTTTGTTTTTTGATATGATGGTTATAATGTGATAATTCAAAGTCGAAATACTATAGGTATATTAAAAAAACAGGCAAAGTGAATAACTTTGCCTGTTTTTATTAAAATCTATATGGTATTTAAACGTTAACCAGAGTGGAGTTTGATAGATTCTTATACTGACATTAAAAGTAGCAATTGCAAATTTGGTGACTATTTATATAGTCCAAAACAACAGAAAGCGGTACTGAATTATCAATAAAATAAACATACAGATAGTTGCTACCAATATAGCATTCCATATTTTTCTTTTTCGGCTAACTTGCTTATCCCTAAATGATCTTAAAATAGGGATAGTTAAAATTACCATGCCAATAGAAAAAATAGCATTGATTATTAGGTGTATCCTAAAATCTCCAATTGGAGAGGTCATATAATTCGGGTGATACAGTCACCTTTTCTGGTACAGATACTACAAATAATTACGTAAATTTCACAATAGCTTACCCATATTGTAGTATTTTTAAGTCTCAATACTTCTCTTAAAACTTTTACAGATGTAGTAAGTACTTTAAGCCAGATATTAGTTTTTAAACGATTATATTATCGATACGCATAAAAAAAGCCCAGGCTCAAAATTAATTGAGTACCTGGGCTTTGTCATTGGTGTGTTCATTTGTTTGTTTACAATGACATTGATAGATCACTACATTATTCTCAACAAAAACTGAACATTTCTATTTAACTCGTCTTTGTTGAATCGTAATATACAACCCAATTAAATGATTAGTCGTCATTGGGGATGCACAATTTTCAAAAGGCTTTATCAAAAACAAATTTAAATACAACGTTGGGAGCATATCGAAATTCAATCTAACATAACACTCCTAAAATGATTTATGAAATATATGGTCATGTTCTAAAAGAAATGGAAGAGGCATCCGTAGCGGCATTTAGTCAAACTTTAAATGAAAGTGGGGCTAGTTCCTAACGAACAGCCCCGTAACACTTACTATATAAGGATTTTCATTACTATTAATAATTAGAATCTGCAATTAATCCGTTCATAATAGCAACACCAGAGCTTGCTCCAATACGAGTTGCTCCAGCCTCAATCATCTTTTTCATATCCTCTAAGCTTCGTACACCACCAGAGGCTTTTACACCTAAATCTGGGCCAACTGTTTTACGCATTAATGCAATATCTTCTGCTGTTGCGCCCCCAGTAGAAAAACCAGTTGATGTTTTCACATAATCAGCACCCGCTGCCACAGCTAGCTCACATGCTTTTACTTTTTCTTCGTCAGTTAAAAGGCAAGATTCAATAATTACTTTTACAAGTGCATTGCCTTCAGCCGCTTCAACAACTGCAGCGATATCTGCTTGCACAAGGTCATAGTTTTGATCCTTTAAAGCACCGATATTTATAACCATGTCTACCTCTTTAGCACCGTTAGCAATCGCATCTTTCGCCTCGAATGCTTTAACAGCTGGCGTGTTAGCGCCTAAAGGGAAGCCAATTACTGTACAAACTAAGACCTCTGAGCCTTGTAAAAGCTCGCTGCTATAATTTACCCAAGTTGGATTTACACAAACAGAAGCAAAGTTAAATTGTTTTGCCTCTGCACACAGTTTTTCGATTTGCTCTTTTGTTGCTTCAGCCTTTAATAATGTGTGATCAATCATACGCGCGAAATTTTGTTCCATTTTTATTAAACTCTCCTCTATCAACAAGTTGTACGTACCTCTTTGGCATCATAACATTTTTTAACGTTGCCGTCTAATTTCTTTTATAGTTAGGCGATTTCTATAAGAGTGATATCATTAATCAAAAATAAAGTAAAACACCGTCCAAAGTTCGAACGGTGTTTCTCTTCATATTTACTCTATTTTATTTTACAATTTCTAAAACACGAACAAATTGCCCTTTAGAATGTGGATATCCAGCTTGAGTAATTTTCACCTTCACAAGCTGACCGATTAGGCTTTCAGGACCTTCAAAGACTACTTTTAAGTAATTATCTGTATAACCTGTTAAAAGCCCTTCCTCATCGCTTCCATCATGCACGAATTCTTCAGGAATTACTTCTAGTACTTGATCTTCAAAGCGAGAAGCATATTCCTTTGCTAATTGGTCATTTAATGCGATTAATCGGTGAACACGTTCGTTTTTAATGTCCTCGTCAATTTGGTCCTCCATGCGCGCTGCTGGTGTACCTGTACGTGGAGAGAACGGGAATACGTGTAATTCAGAAAACTTATGATCACGTATAAAGTTATATGTTTCCATGAACTCTTCCTCAGTTTCTCCTGGGAAACCTACGATTACATCAGAAGTGACAGCTAAGTCTGGTAACGCTTCATGTAGTTTAGTTAAGCGTTCACCGAAGAACTCCATTGTATACTTACGACGCATACGTTTTAAAACTGTATCAGAGCCAGATTGGATTGGAATGTGTAAGTGATTAACAACGATTTTTGATTCACGTAAAACTTCAATCACTTCATCTGTTAATTGACTTGCCTCAATCGAAGAAATACGAAGACGTTTTAAGCCTTTCACATTTGCCTCTAAATCACGTAGTAGCTGAGCTAAATTGTAATCTTTTAAGTCTTGTCCATAGCCACCTGTATGAATACCAGTTAGAACAATTTCAAGATACCCCGCATCCACTAGTTGTTGGGCTTGGTTCAATACTTCTTGAGGATCTCGAGAGCGCATTAACCCACGTGCCCATGGAATAATACAAAACGTACAGAAGTTATTACAACCTTCTTGTATTTTTAAAGATGCACGTGTACGGTCTGTAAATGCAGGCACATCTAATTCTTCATAAACACGATTTTTCATAATGTTGCGTACAGCATTAATCGGTTGGCGTTCAGTAAGATATTGGTCTATGTAGCCAAGTAATTTTGTACGATCCTGTGTTCCTACAACAATGTCAACACCAGGAATCGCCATAATTTCAGCTGGAGATGTTTGAGCGTAACATCCAGTTACACAAATGACAGCGTCTGGGTTTTGACGAATAGCTCGACGGATAACTTGACGGGATTTTTTATCCCCTGTATTTGTTACTGTACATGTATTAATGACATAAACGTCTGCTTGACGATCAAATTCTGTACGTTCATAGCCTTCTTCTTTAAATAGTTGCCAAATTGCTTCTGTTTCATAATGATTTACTTTACAACCTAATGTATATAGAGCTAGGGTTTTAGGAAGCGTTTCACTCATAATATATTTCATCCTTTCAAGATTGCATTACATTTTGTTTCTTAACTTTTAATTATTATTTGATGTCCATAATTTAGATACGTGAACTATAATAACACAAACCTTTTGAAATCAGTACTTTTAAGATACTTTTTTGTGACTGACCAGGTTCTATTCATGGAGAAAGGCACTCATTGTTAAAAAATGAGTGCCTTTCTTTCATCTCTCCAAACTCAAATATTACTTGCATAACCTATTTCTTTATAAATATATGGAAATTATATATAATTAATGGTAATATTTTCTACTGATGTTAATTCCATTTTTTAAAAAGCTTCGTAATATTTTGTAAAGGAATGGGGGTCTTTAGTGAAAAAAACTATTTTAATTAGAATATTGGCATTTATAGCCTTATTACTAATACTTTTTTCGGACGGGATACAATCTCGTGATTTTTTTTATCTTTTAATTGCCGTTTTTTTCATTGGTGTTCCGTGGTACAAGTTTTTCAAAAAAAAATAAATTTAAGATTCAGGAGGAATTGTAAATGAAGAAAAAATTAATCTTTTTGGTAATGGTTATGTTTTTAGCATTACAACCCCTATCCGCAAATTTAGATGGAGCTTTAGCTAAAGAAGACGATGTGAATAACAATAACGATTGTGGCTGTTCACAAAAAGTACCTTTACAAATGGAAAAAGCAGGTTTTTTAAATAATAATTTAGTAATAAACGATGTAAAAGAAGATTTAGATATAGCGGAGAAGTTTAATCATAGTGAGTACAATAAAGATGATTTCGATTGGAAAAATACTGAATTCATGGATTTCGGCAAAGATAAAGATGGTTTAATGATACCTTATAAGCAGAACAATGAAAACCTTGATATTCGTTTATTGACTGCTTATGATAAAACATCTGGTGAAGTTAGTGATGATTTTATTATCATGAAATCAGTTCTTAATATCGAAAATAAGGAAATTGAAGTTACCTATTCAACATTAAATGACGAAAAAGTGGTTGCATGACTCTTGATGTAGGTACAAATGAAGTTATTGACAGAACAATATACAACGAGGTATCTCCATATGATAGTGGTCAAACAGGTTATTGGAGCGATACTTGGGATTGTTTAAAATATGCTGGAATAATGCTGGTGAACTTAGGAAAGAATTATGTTCCGCTGCTTGTCTCTCTGTAATATTTGG
Source organism: Lysinibacillus sp. RC46 (assembly GCF_041262385.1). Classification (NCBI taxonomy): domain Bacteria; kingdom Bacillati; phylum Bacillota; class Bacilli; order Caryophanales; family Bacillaceae; genus Lysinibacillus; species Lysinibacillus sp. RC46. The sequence goes on from NZ_JBGCCF010000014.1 coordinate 41,125, forward strand.
CGGAAATATTGTAAGTGTGGTAGCTTGTGCTAGTTGTTTAGGCGCTCAAGCTATGACATGCCTTATTCATTAACAATTAAATAAAGATTAATTATCTTTCCCCTCCATATATTTAGGAGGGGATTTTTATTTATAAACAAATAGAAACCAACAATCGGTTCTATACCTTAACACCATGGCTGTGATTAAGGCATTACAATAGGCCGGGACTTTTCTGTATAAAATAGATTAGCCAATCCAAATTTTACTTGAATTGGCTTTCTCATTTGGGAAATGGTCAACCTAGAGTATGGAAACTCACGATTTTCGGTCGCTCGTTACTCATAATATATATCATCCTTTCAAGAGTACACTACAATAAATAAAATTATTAACGTGTCTTATAATAGCACAAATAAAGATAATGAGCTTAGCTTTTTGGCTAAGCTTATTTTTTTGAATAAAAAAACAGGCACCGTAGTATCGAGTACCTGCTTGTTAATAGGTCGTTCCACTAAAACCAAAAACAGCTATTTTATCCATCTTAATCCATTTATTTTAATTAAGACACCTGCTATTCCCCTCATCATTTTACAACTCTCTAGCTTCTCCCAATAAACCCTCGAAAGAAATCAATTTCTTTGGTTATAAAATTGTAAAAAGGCAGTTGAAAATTAGATTCAACCTAACTTTCAACTGCCTACTCAAATATTGGATTTTTATCAGTGCCAAATTAATATTACATGGTTAATTTTTCGATTACATTTTTTTGCAGTAAACTGCCTTTTTTCTTTGTTCTGCTCCCCTAAAAACTAGAGATTATCAAGGACTAGTAGGAGGAGTAAGTCCGAAAAGATTAGGAGTTATTACATTAGTGCCAGCTCCAAGGCGGACTTGTTGAACTTGCAGTACTTTTACAGTAAGCTCCAGCACGATTTTTTCACGTAATGTGCTGAAAGTGCCTTCTGGTGCTGCCATTTTTGGTGAGAAATCAAGTTCAAAGAAGTTTGCAGCTACTAACTCGCCAAATGGTTGTTCATTGTATTTAACGAGGTTTTGGAAGAAAGCCTTATCCAATCGAGCATCCATTTGCGTTTTTTCATTAAGGAAGTTCGCTTCGGCAAACTCGGAAATTCCTAAGATCGGAGTAGGGCCTCCAGGTGTTTGTGGGAAAGTAAGGTCTGTAAAGCCAGAAAACGGAACATCAGCAATTCTATCACGAAGCGCCCCATTGCATGCTGATGAAGCATATTCTATATTTTTGCGAATATGTCCCGCTACAAATAACTTAGCTCTTGTTACCGCAAAAAAGTCAGTGTTGTCAACACGTGTAAAAGCAACCGGTACTAATTTAACTTGATTTAAGAATACATTTTTTTTCACTCTTTTGATTTCAGTTGCTGCAGGAGTGAGCGTAATATCCGACTCCACAACGATTTGAAGTGTTGGTTCTGAAAGTACCACTGGAACTTTAATAGTTGGAGCCGTAACCGGTGTAGCGACTACTGGGGTAGTAGCACTAGTTAATGGCATTTGTTCAGTTGATGCCACTGGACAAGGTTCGACTTTACTAACGTGATTAACTTGATTATCTAATTGATCACTCAAAATGTTCCCTCTTTTCATTTTTTTTATGAGAATACTCATATCGCTAGAATATGTAGGGAATTAATCCATACATGGACATATACACTAGTTTTTTAAAAAAGAGTTTTTTAAACAGAGATATTAGTTCAAATATCCTTTAGAACTTTGGCACTCGAATTTTCTGTGCTTGTAGTAAATGAATGATTATTTCTAATACTATGTTTTGACACATTTGATTTGAATGAATTAATGACCCATTTTGTGCAGGTACTGCATTCCCAGTGTGAGATGCTGTATATTCAATACTCTGATGAATATAACCTTCAATAAATAAATTCCCCCTCAATGCTGAACATGTCCCATTACCTAATGATTGAGAAAACTGAGTAGGAACGAATCTACAATTGGTTAATACTACCTCATTCGAGATATCTTTAACTTCCACAATGCCTTTTTCAAATACGATATTCTCTTCAAGGCCTATTTCTATTTTATATTCCCCTACTACAACTGGAGCTCTAATGTGCATAAAGTCATCGGAACCGTAAGAGTGATGATTGGTTTCTCCTTTATTAATTGATTGTGTGTTATGTAAGGAAACTACAACTGATTTAGCCTGATTACCCTTCAGATTATTTTTATCATAAGTATCAGTTTTCGTTAAAAATACAATTTGATTAATTTTTGAGTGAACCAACCGACAATCAGGTTGTTCAGGATAATCCGTTGTAGTACTAAATAGTTTGGTTTCAAATTGCGGAGTAAGATGATTGTCTGGATCAAGAAAATCAAATGTATTTTTAACAATCTCACCACAGATAGGAGCATGAAGAAAATCATCAATTTCTACGTGAGTAGAGAATGGGCTTTTTTGGGTTTTAGAATATACTTTTCCTTGTACTGACTCAGGAAATGCATTAACACGATCTGTAAAATTGTTATTCTCCATCTCTTCTGTATCAATAAGACATATTATTTTCTTTCCAACATCAGATTTAGAAGGACTGCAAATTTCACGTTTAGAGTCTAGTTGGGGTGCAAAATCCTGTTCTTCTACAGGCTTGGTTTCTTCTCCATCTTCTAAATCAAGGGGATCATTCATTTCATCCCCTATATTAGTTTCAGAAGGAATGAGTAGTTCACAATCGGAATCTAGATGAGATGCAAAATCCTGTTCTTCCACAGGCTTGGTTTCTTCTGCAACGTTTGAATCAAGGGGATCATTCATTTCATCCCCTACATTAGTTTCACAAGGAATGAGTAGTTCACGATCGGAATCTAGACAAGCTACAAAATTCTGCTCTTCCTCTAGCTTGGTTTCATCTGTTTCTTCTGAATCAAGGGGATCATTCATTTCACTCCCCACATTCGTTTCAAAAGGAATAAGTAGTTCACGAGAATCTAAATGGGCTACAGAATTTTGTTCTTCCACAGGCTTGGTTTCATCTACATCGGCTGTATCAAGAGGATCATTCATTTCATCCCCTACATTAGTTTCAGAAGGAATGAGTAGTTCACAATTAGAATCTAGATGAGATGCATATTTCTGTTCTTCCACAGGCTTGGTTTCATCTACATCGGCTGTATCAAGAAGATCATTCATTTCATCCCCTACATTAATTTCACAAGGAATGAGTAGTTCATAATTGGAATCTAAATGTGATGCAAGGCTGGTTTCATTTTCTATATCAAAGAGATCATTTATAAAATCGGAATAAGGAGAATTTTGTTGCGATGCTTGATCCATTTCGCTGGGTTCAATTTGACAATTATATTTTTGTTCGGAACTTATCTCTTTCATCACTTTATAGTTAATCCATGGAGTTTGCATTAGTTCACTCCCAAATAATGTTTTTGATAAATATTGTGCAACATTTGATCCGTAAAATCCTACGATAGAGAGACATGTTCAAAATCATTTTCTTCAGGCAAAACTCACGAAGTAACCTGTTTTCATTTACTTACGTTGCCATGATGAATAGGGATTGGTAAAAAACTGCCATTTCCATTTTCTCTAATGTTTGATAACAGCTAAACACTTTTTCTTCTATTTTTGCTCGAATATATGATAGATGTGTATAGCTTTTAATGAATGCCCCTTTTTCGAATATTGTCAAACAACATCACTATGAGCTACTTTTATTTTGATCTAAGTGTTGCACTTATAATTACAATCCATATTATGCTTTATTTTCACTTTTGTCACAGAGTACTTTCCAAATCTCAGGTAGCAATTAAGATCCCATGTGTTTGAGAGACGATAGCACCCAAAATTTTATCTATCCACTATTTTGTTTTCAACTCAATTATTTAATAGCATTCTTTTAATACAAAAAGCAGTTGAAAGTTCGATTTAACCGAACTTTCAACTGCCAACTTAAATTTTAGATTTTTTCAGTGCCCTCGAAATACCCTTTCTCTGTTATACTCCCCTAAAAACTGAGATTAACAACTAGGATTAGAAGGAGGAGTAGGTGGAGTAATAACCGGACTAACTGGAGGAGTAAGCCCTGTAAGAATAGGAGTTATAACATTAGTGCCAGCTCCAAGGCGAATTTGTTGAACTTGCAATACTTTTACAGTAAGCTCTAGCACGATTTTTTCACGTAATGTGTCGAAAGTGCCTTCTGGTGCTGCCATAACCGGTGAAAAATCAAGTTCAAAGAAGTTTGCAGCTACTAACTCGCCAAATGGTTGTTCATTGTATTTAACTAGATTTTGGAAGAATGCTTTATCCAATCGAGCATCCATTTGCGTAGTTTCATTAAGGAAGTTCGCTTCTGCAAACTCAGAAATCCCTAAAATCGGAGTAGGGCCCCCTACTGTTTGTGGGAAAGTAAGGTCTGTAAAACCAGAAAAAGGAACATCGGCAATTCTATCTTGGAGTGCCGCGTTACATGCTGCTGTAGCATATTCTATATTTTTGCGAATATTTCCCGCTACAAATAATTTAGCTCTTGTTACCCTAAAAAAGTCAGTGCCAGCAATACGTGCAAAAGCAACTGGTACTAGTTTTACTTGATTCAGGAATACATTTTTTTTCACTCTTTTGATTTCAGTTGCTGCAGGTGTAAGCGTAATATCTGCCTCCACAGCAATTTGCAATGTTGGTTCTGCAAGTACAACTGGAATTTTAATAGTTGGAGTCGTTAACGGTGTAGCGACTACTGGAGTAGTAGCAGTATTTAATGGTATTTGTTCTGTTGATGTTACTGGACAAGGTTCGACTTGATTTACTTGAATATCTGATTGATCACTCAAAGAAATTCCCTCTTTTCATTTTTTTAGTATTAGGGAGCGCTCTATATTAGAATATGAAGCACTTAAAACTATACATGGACTTGTATACTAGTTTTTTACTTTTAATCGAAATGAGATTTTTGAGTTGAGCATTGTTTTATCTTACTTGTGTTTTAAAGCTTTTCTTTTAAAAATCGAACCTATTCTAACGAGTTTATTTGGTCTACAATGCAAAAGAGCCGATTCAAATTTTTTGAATCAGCTCTTTTTGTTAGGATTAAGTCATTGATTGTGATTTTCGCTTATTCCTTCAAACCTTGCCACGACTGCACTTACACGTAATTATATTGCAGTTTACCCATGCACAGCTATTGCGTGAAAAGCCTCTTTTGACAAGGCTAAATCTTATTTCATTCAAATTCATAAGAGATTGCAGACAGTGCATAGAGTGGTGCCGTTTCTGCTCGTAAAATTCGAGGTCCTAATGACATCGTTTGGGCACCGGCTTGAAGCAGGGCATCTGCTTCTTTTCTAGCAATGCCTCCTTCTGGACCAAAGATAATAAGAATTGATTTCGACTTCTTGTCATACACATTTTTTAACTTCTCCGAAAATCTTGTGCGTCGTTCTGCTTTTGCATCCTCTTCATCTGCTATAAAAACGGCGTCGAATTTGCCAACTTGTTCTACTAGCTGTTTAAAAGAGATTGGTTCATAAATTTCCGGGATATGTGTACGATGGGATTGCTCAGCTGCTTCTTTAGCAATTTTTTGTAGACGCTCTTGCTTTTTGGCACCCTTCTTTTTATCCCATTTAACGATGGAACGCTCCGCTTCAAAAGGCAACAAGGCAAACATTCCAAGCTCTGTTGCCTTTTGTGTAATAAGTTCTAGTTTATCGCCCTTTGGCAAACCACATGCCACTGTTACATTTACAGGTAACTCCGGAGAAGGAATAATTTCACCTGTAGTTTGAACGTATACTTCATCTGCTTCGAAGGCTTCAATTTCACATATATGGGCGGTATTTTGTGCAACTACAACGATTTTGTCGCCTTCTTTCATACGCATTACTCGTTCAATATGTCGCGCATCCTCTCCGCTAATACGTGCTTCCTCAATGGTCGTCTCAATAAAATAGCGTTGCATGTTACCATACTCCTTTATAGCAAGAAGAGAAAACGCCAAATCGCCAGCACTCGGCTCACGATTTGGCGCTTCCTCAATCAATTTATTGTGGTCGACGGGCAATGATCGCTACCCAATCTTCCATTAGTAATACTTCTTCGATTACAAATCCTGAAGCTTCTAGTGCTACTTTTACATCATCACGTTTCGCGCCAATGATGCCTGAAGTGACATATAATCCACCCGGTTTAACAACTGAAAATGCATCGTCAGTAAAGGACATAATAATTTCTGCTAAAATATTAGCCACAACGACATCAGCTGGTTCCTTAACTGTATCCAATAGATTTCCATGGAATACAGATACTTTATCATCTACTTTGTTTAATGCAGCATTTTCTTGTGCTGAACGTACAGCTACTTCGTCTAAATCAAGTGCATGTACGCTCTTAGCTCCTAGTAAGGCTGCACCAATTGATAGAACGCCTGAACCCGTCCCGATATCGATAACTGTATCGCCCTCTTTTACGACCTTCTCAAGCCCTTGTAAGCACATAACAGTTGTAGGGTGTGTTCCTGTACCGAAAGCCATACCAGGATCTAATTCAATAATTAATTCATCTGTTGATACTGGTACATATTCTTCCCATGTTGGCACAATTGTAAAGCGTTCAGAAATTTTTACAGGATGATAGTATTGCTTCCATGCTGTTGCCCAGTCTTCCTCGTTCACTTCCACAATCGATACAACATTTTCACCAATATCGATGTTGAAGTTCGTTAGATTTGTTATAGCCGCCTTAATTTCTTCGACTGTTTCATTTAAAAAACTAGACTCCGATAAGTAAGCCTTAACAATAACACCATCTCTCGGAAAATCCGCTTCATTTAACGCATAAATTTCACCATACTGATCCTCTCGTGGCTTCGCAAATTCTGCAGAATCCTCAATAACCACACCACTTGCCCCTGCTTCATGCAAAATATTCGAAATTGCTTCTACCGCTTCATTTTTTGTATGAATGGATAATTCTGACCACTTCACGTAGCTCTTCAGCTCCTCTAATTATTCACCTTGGAATTTTTTCTTAATTTTATCGAATAGCGAGCTTCCTTGCTCTTCAGGAATATCACCACTGATTTCCGCAAATTCACGTAGTAATTGTTTTTGTTTTTCTGTTAATTTTTCTGGCGTTACAACTTTTACTGTTACATATTGATTCCCTGTACCATATCCATGTACATTTTTGACACCTTTGTCTTTTAGACGGAATTGCGCACCTGACTGTGTGCCCGCTGGAATACGTAGTTTTACTTTTCCATGAACAGTCGGAACTTCAATTTCATCACCAAGAGCTGCTTGTGGGAATGTCAGTTTTAGTTCGTAATAAATATCATCGCCATCACGTTCAAACTCATTATGTCCTTGAACGCGGAACATAATATATAAATCCCCCGCTGGGCCTCCATTTATACCTGGCTCACCTTGACCAGACACACGAATTTGCTGACCATCATCCACACCTGCTGGAATGTTAACTTTGATTTTCTTACGTTGTTGAACTTTTCCTTCACCACGACAAGTTGAACATTTTTCTTTAATGATTTTACCTGCGCCATGACATGTAGAACAAGTACGACGATTCATCACACGGCCAAAAGGTGTATCTACAGCTTGATTTACTTGACCTGCACCTTGACATGTTGAACATACTTCGGGGTTAGTACCTGGTTTTGCACCTGAACCGTGGCAAGTATCACATAATTCATCTTTTGGAATTTCGATTTCTGTTTCTTTCCCGAAAATCGCTTCTTCGAATGTAATATTCATACGATATTGAAGGTCATCACCCTTGCGCGGTGCATTCGGGTCCTGACGGCGACCGCCACCACCAAAGAATGAGCTGAAAATATCCTCGAAGCCGCCAAAGCCGCCGCCTCCGAAGCCACCACCAAAGCCTGCATTTGGATCCTCGTGGCCAAATTGATCATAGCGTGCTTTTTTCTGATCATCACTTAACACTTCATAAGCTTCAGCGATTTCTTTGAATTTTTCATCTGCACCTGGCTCTTTATTAAGGTCAGGATGGTATTGTTTTGATAATTTACGGTATGCTTTTTTAATTTCATCTTTAGAAGCTGATTTCGTTAAACCAAGCACCTCGTAGTAATCGCGTTTCTCCATCATTCACACTCCGCTCTTTTTGCATAAAATCTATTGTATCACGCAGTTAAAAAAACTGCCTCTATTTTTATTATTAAATATTCATTAAAAATGTTGCACATATGTTTCTTCACATTTCTCGCAGTTAACCTATGCACCTAGACGAATAAATGTGCGTAGGTTATAGCTAACTATAAAGAGAAAAGCCAAAGCCGCAAGCGGTCTTTGGCTTCTTCACTTAACTGTGTTCTTACTATTATTTATCGTCTTTTACTTCTTCAAAATCAGCGTCTACGATATCATCTTTTTTACCAGCGCCAGCATCTGCACCAGCATCGCCACCTTGAGCTGCTTGAGCAGCTGCTGCAGCTTGTTCATATACTTTCATAACTAATGGCTGTAATACGCCTTCTAGTTTTTCTTTAGCAGATTTAATGCCTTCTAATTCGCCAGCTTCAAGCGCTTTTTTCAGTTCATCACGAGCATCTTCAACAGATTTTTTCTCGTCTTCTGTAATTTGCTCGCCTAAGTCAGCAATTGTTTTGTCAACTTGGAACACTAATTGGTCAGCTTCGTTGCGAAGATCTGCTTCTTCTTTACGTTTAGTATCCGCTTCAGCATTTGCCTCTGCATCTTTTACCATACGTTCGATTTCTTCCTCAGACAGACCAGAATCAGATTGGATAACAATTGTTTGTTCTTTGTTTGTACCAAGGTCTTTCGCTTTAACAGATACGATACCATTTTTGTCAATATCGAATGTTACTTCGATTTGTGGTACACCACGTGGTGCTGGTGGGATATCTGATAATTGGAAGCGACCTAATGTTTTGTTGTCTGCTGCCATTGAGCGTTCACCTTGTAGCACGTGAATATCTACTGCTGGTTGGTTGTCAGCTGCAGTTGAGAATACTTGTGATTTAGATGTTGGGATCGTAGTATTACGGTCGATTAATTTTGTGAATACGCCACCCATTGTTTCTATACCTAATGAAAGTGGAGTTACGTCAAGTAAAACTACGTCTTTTACATCACCAGTTAATACGCCACCTTGAACAGCAGCACCCATTGCTACAACTTCATCAGGGTTTACACCGCGGTGTGGCTCTTTATTAGTTTCTTTACGTACAGCTTCTTGTACAGCTGGAATACGAGTAGAACCACCAACTAAGATTACTTGGTCAAGTTCAGATGTTGAAAGACCTGCATCAGATAATGCTTGACGTACTGGACCTACTGTACGGTTTACTAATGGTAATGTAATTTCGTCAAATTTTGCACGAGTTAAAGAAATTTCTAAGTGTAATGGACCCGCTTCACCAGCAGTGATGAATGGTAAAGAAATTTGAGTAGATGTTACACCTGATAAGTCTTTTTTCGCTTTTTCAGCCGCATCTTTTAGACGTTGCATAGCCATTTTATCTTTAGAAAGGTCAATGCCGTTTTCTTTTTTGAATTCTGCAACAAGATATTCGATGATAGCATCGTCGAAATCGTCCCCACCTAGTTTGTTATCACCAGCTGTTGCTAATACTTCAAATACACCGTCACCTAATTCAAGAATAGATACGTCAAATGTACCGCCACCAAGGTCAAATACTAATACTTTTTGGTCTGTGTCTTGTTTGTCTAAACCATAAGCAAGTGCAGCAGCTGTTGGTTCGTTGATAATACGCTCTACTTCTAAACCTGCGATTTTACCAGCATCTTTAGTAGCTTGGCGTTGAGCGTCGTTGAAGTAAGCAGGTACAGTAATTACTGCTTTAGTTACTTTTTCACCTAAGTAGTCTTCAGCATAGCCTTTTAAGTATTGAAGAATCATTGCAGAAACTTCTTGTGGCGTATATTCTTTATCTTCCACTTTAACTTTTTCAGATGTACCTATTTTAGATTTAATAGAAATAATTGTGTTAGGATTTGTTACTGATTGACGTTTTGCTACTTCACCAACTTGACGTTCGCCATTTTTAAACGCAACAACAGATGGTGTTGTACGGTTTCCTTCTGGATTTGGAATTACTTTTGGTTCTCCGCCTTCAAGTACAGAAACACAAGAGTTTGTTGTTCCTAAGTCAATACCGATAATTTTGCTCATAAAAATTTCCTCCTATTATTTAAACGCAAATGACGCGTTTTCTAACTAATGTAATTAATTAAATAGTACTAAGTCTATTCGTTTACAGATACCATTGTTGGGCGTAATACGCGATCCTTTAACATATAGCCTTTTTGAAGCTCACGTAAGACAACACCCGTCGCTTTTTCACTATCTTGCTCCTGCATGACAGCTTGGTGAACATTAGGATCAAATTGCTCACCTTCAGCTTTAATAATCTGTAAGCCTTCCTTCTCAGTAGCTTCTATAAGAGAACGGTACACCATTTCAATACCTTTCACGATGGAAGCAGTTTCTTCAGAAGTCGCTTCAACTTGTAAGGCACGCTCGAAATTATCGATTACTGGCAGTAAATCAGACAGTAAGCTCTGAGCGCGATACTTTTCAGCAGCCTCACGATCAAGCTGATTGCGGCGGCGAATATTATCGAAGTCAGCACGTAAGCGTAGATGACGACTTTCCTCGTCGTCTAACTTTGCTTGTAACTCAGCTAGCTTTGCTTCATACTGTTCTTCGAGTGTTAATTCAGCTTTTTGTTCTTCTACTACTTCTGTTTCTTCTACTACATTTTCAGCTTGTACATCCTGCACAAGGTCTTTGTTTTCAGTTGTTTCAGTCACTTTAATCCTCCTCATTATCAATCACTACGATTCTTCGTAAAGGCCTGTGATAAATCCATGCGCATTACGTCTAGTAAAGCAACGACACGCTTATAATCCATACGTGTTGGACCAATAATTGCTATAGCCCCTTGCTGATCTTCACCAATAGAATAAGTGGTCGTAATGACACTACAGTTTTCCATTTCTAGTTGTTTATTTTCTGAACCAATACGAATTTGAATGCCCGATTCATTAGGATGGAAGAGTGACTGCACTTGGCTAGTCGTTTCCATTAAGTCCAAAATCATACGGACTTTATTTAAATCGTGGAATTCCGGTTGGTTGAACATATTTGTTTTACCACCATAGAAAATTTTACTTTCCGAATTATGCATCGTCGCTGTAACGAGACCGTGGATAAAATCATCCGCTGATCGAACATGCTGTTGTAATACTGTTAGCACTTCAGCTTCGAGTTTTTTATGAATATCCTCTAATGAAACACCAACGAGACGTTCATTTAAGATATTAACCATTTTCTCTAAATCAGAAGCGGTAAAATTAGGCGGTAAACTAAACATGCGATTTTCAACATGCCCGTTATCCGTTACGATAATCGCTACTGCTGAATCGCTAGAGAGTGGCACAATTGAAAATCGTTTTACTCGATGTCTTTGAACATCTGGTCCTAAAAGAATCGATGTATACGATGTCAGCTCTGATAAAATATTGGCTGACTTTCGGATAATATGCTCTACTTCTACCAAACGATCATTAAAAATTGATTGGATTTGCTGAATATCCCTTGAATTAATGCCTTGTGGGTTCAACAAATGATCTACATAAAATCTATAACCCTTTTCCGAAGGCACTCGACCAGAGGAAGTGTGCGTTTTTTCTAAGAAGCCTAATTCCTCTAAATCCGCCATTTCATTTCGAATTGTGGCTGGACTAAATGTAATCTCTTTCTTTTTGGAGATTTGGCGAGAACCTACCGGCTGTGCAAACATAATAAAGTCATCTACAATAGCTTGCAATATTTGTAATTGCCGATTTGTTAGCATGATCATCACCTCTGTTAGCACTCAACTAAGAGGAGTGCTAATACTATTATTAAGTTATCAAATCCTACATTTTATGTCAACGATATCGCTCAATCTTCTAGTAAAAATTGTTGAAATACTTCATTACCTACAAAGCGACCTTTTCGCGTAAGACGAATTCCTTTAGTATCATGTTCCAAAAGACCTTCTGAAACTAACTTTTCAATGACTTGTGAGTAATCCCTCTGCATTGATTCTTTAAATTTTTCTTCATATATAGAGTGTGGAATTCCTTCCGTTTTACGCAAACCTAAAAACATTTGCTCTTCGCGTTTCTCATTCTCTGTTACAACATGTTCATATACAATTGGTAGTTCCCCTGCATTTACTGCATCCATATACTTTTTCAATGGTCCATGATTTGAATAGCGCACACCAGCTAGATACCCATGAGCACCAGCACCAAATCCTGCATATTCATCGTTTTCCCAGTATATTTTATTATGTTTAGAACTGAAACCAGATAGAGCAAAATTGCTAATTTCGTATTGGAGAAGTCCATGCGCCTCCATCTGGCTCATTAGCACATCGTACATATCCGCTTCAAGATCTTCCGTTGGTAAATGGAGCTTACCTTTTGTGTATTGATTATAAAAAATCGTTTTTGGCTCCACTATTAGTGAATAGGCAGAATAATGTGGTATATCAAGAGCGAACGCTTTTTCTAAAGTATCTTTCCATTGTGCCATCGTCTGCCCCGGCAAACCGTACATTAAATCCAGACTAATATTTCTGAAACCTACCTTTTTCGCCATGGCAATTGTTTCATAGACGTGATTATTACTATGTGTACGACCAATGTTCTTTAACAACTCTTGATCAAAGGATTGTACACCCATACTTAAGCGATTTACACCCCCATCAAATAATGCCTGCATTTTTGCTTCTGATAGCTCGTCCGGATTAGCCTCTGATGTAAATTCTGTCACATTGTCCATCGGAATATACGTACGAATAAGCTCAAGAAGTCTCTCTATTTGTTTAGATGATAGTGCTGTTGGTGTACCGCCACCAAGAAATATTGTTTCGATTTGCTTAAAACTCTCGGGATATTTTTTTGTCGCAAGTTCCATCTCCTTGCCAAGCATTTCTATATATTCATCCACTGGTTGATTTTTAAAATAAAATTTATTGAAATCGCAGTAGTTACAAATTTGGTGACAAAAAGGAATATGAATGTAAACACCTCGTGCCATAGCTATCCCTTCTTTCTCGTTAGTCTTTTCCATTTCCTCATTATAAACAATAGTGGCATGGAACGCCATGAATCAAGTTAGTAAAATAACTAAATCAAAACTATTTTGCATTAACATTATTTGCTCAAATTATTATCTGAAAATTCACATCTTTATGTTATGCTAATTAAAAGCAAGAAACGGAGTGATCATGATGGACATAATTTTAAAACAACAACAGCAACAGAAAATGATGATGACACCTCAATTACAGCAATCTATTGAATTACTACAATATACAACACTTGAACTTGAGCAATTTCTGTATGAACAGCAATTAGAGAACCCGTTAATCGACTTACAACCACCATCATTTCAAGAACGTATTTACGGAAATTCTTATTCTCCCTTTCGAACAACTGAGAATGATTTATATACAAAAATTGTAGAACTAAACTACCGGGAGGAATTGCTACAACTAGCTACACTCACTTTTGCAGGTGATGATTTACAAATTGTACAGTTTCTTATTGAACAGTTAGATAACAAAGGTTATTCTCCAGCCCACCTTTCTAATGTTGCAGAAGAACAACATTATTATGGTATTCAGCTTTTACAACAAATCGGGCCGCCGGGAATTGGTGCACGTAATCTGCAAGAATGTCTTTTACTGCAAATCGAAGAGAATAATTATGATTTACAGCAACTTATTCAAAAAGGGCTGTTCCTACTAGCTGAACGTAAATTTCCTGAATTGATGAAATCTCTTAAGCTTTCTAAGGAACAGTTATTAGCACTAATTAATCAGCTACAGCAACTAACACCAATCCCTTGCACTTTGAACTCAGAAGATAATATAGAATATGTCACACCAGATATTGTTGTTGTGATCGAAGATAGCACATTACAATTCAGTTTAAATGATCGCTCAATGCCATCTATTCGGCTTCATGATAGCTACGCATCTATACTGCCCTTAGCCGAACAAGCATATGTAAAACAGCATTATAAGCATTATGAATGGCTCGTCCATAGTTTACATCGGCGCCGTCAAACAATTATTCGGATTATGTCAGTTGTCCTACAGCATCAACAACAATTTTTCTACAAAGGGCTACCTTATTTAAAACCTTTATCACTAAGGGATGTCGCAACACAAATCGATATGCACGAATCAACAGTAAGTCGAGCAATTCGGAATAAAATAATACTAACACCTGTTGGAACATATTTATGGAAGGATCTATTTTCTTCTAAAATTGAAAGCACTCAAACAGAGCATTCTCAAACGTCAATCTTAGAAATGATTAAAAAAATAATCACCTTTGAAAATAAACAAAAGCCTTTATCCGATCAAAAGATTGCTGAAAGCCTAGCCAGCTCTTTTCAAATCCATTTGGCTAGACGTACTATTAGCAAATATCGAGACTAGTTAGGAATACCAGCAGCAAGCAAACGTAAGGAATTATAAAAACGATTTTCCTTTATTACAATATTTTAGCAATAATTCCAATTGCGAGAATAATAAGCTTCGAGACTATTATTTTGGTAACAAAAAAGTATGCTAGAAGACATCTTCAAGCATACTTTTTCTCATTAGGGATAACCCAGATTTTGTCTTATTCAATACTTAAAATATCGTTACTACTTAATAAATAGTGAGCAAGTGCTTCGGGCCGCTTCCAAACAATTAAATATTTCTCGCCAATCTCTGCAATATCATATGAAGAAACTAGCCATTCGAAAAGAAGAGTTTATCTAAGCATTCCATTCATTTCACAAAAAAATCAAAACCAAAGCAATAATGGTTTTGATTTTTTATATGTCCTTAATAACATACAATCCCTACACAAATACCAACTAACACAAGCAAATAAGGTTGAACTTTCCAACGTATCAAACACCATAGAAAAACGGCTGCAATTACTATGTCTAGACCATTTTGAATTGTCTGTGTAACAATCGGATGAATAAAAGCTGCAGCTAATATTCCAACAACCGCTGCATTTGCACCAGCCATCGCCCCTCTTAATCCAGCGAAACGATTAAGAGCTAGCCAAAAAGGCATTGCCCCTACTATTAGCAAAAATGCCGGTAAAAAAATGGCTATCGTAGCGATAATGGTCCCAGGTACTCCAGCAATGACCATACCTATGTAGGAAGCAAACGTAAACAATGGACCAGGGACTGCCTGGGTCATTCCGTATCCTGCTAAAAAATCTGAAGAACTCATTAATCCACTTTGGACAAACTGTGCCTCTAGTAAAGGTAATACGACATGACCTCCACCAAACACTAATGCACCTGATAAATAGAACTTTTCAATGATCGTAAACCATTCATATTGTATAAGTGGGCTAACAATTGGTAAACCAACAAGAAGTATAACAAACAACGCTAAAAAACATACACCTGTCGTTTTTGAAATAGGTACAACAGTTTCTTTTGGTTCATCTTTATGATTAGTCTTCTTAAAAAAATGATAGCCTATAAAAGAAGCAACAATAATAGTAGTTACTTGAGCAAATGGATGGACCCATAAAAGCACTACTACAAGCGCCAACAAAGCGATTATAAAATGGTGAATACTAGGAATCAATTTTTTTGACATTTCAAAAACAGCTTGCGCAATGATCGCAACTGCCACTAATTTTAAGCCATGAATCCAACCCATATCCATCCGTGTATGTGCAAAAAAATACGCAAATGCCATAAGCAGAAAAACTGACGGTAATGTAAAACCAACAAATGACACAATACTCCCAAATAAACCGCCTCTTAATAAGCCAATACCCATCCCTACCTGGCTCGATGCTGGCCCAGGTAAAAATTGACTGAGTGCAACAAGTTGACTGTAGTCATGATCCGATAACCATTTACGTTTCTGAACATATTCATTTTGAAAATACCCTAAATGTGCAGTAGGGCCTCCAAATGATGTACAACCCAATTTAAGCGAAACTAAAAAAATTTCCCATAACCTTCGCAATATCTTCAACTACTTTCCATGTCGTCTATATTCATAGTACAATGGGTAATCGTCCTTTTGGTTTAAGATATTGTAAAGTTTTTTTCACGGTAACAGGTTTCGTTCTTAATCTCCAATTTTAATGGCAGAACCAAGCTCACTTCCATTTGCAGCTATCGGAATGAGCTCATAGCTCTTCCCCGTTAAATATAATGCATCGAGGCGGACACCCCACTTCGTATACTCTTCATTCAAAGGATAGGCTACGTTAAATGCCCAAGATTCCCCTGTTACTGATTGGATTTTAAAATGCAATGCTTCATTTAGTAAGCTTTTCTCTGAATGAAAGTATATCGTTGTTGATATTGGTGTAGTAACAACCTCCTCTATTGTTATTTCCTGACCATCTAAAAGCTTTACTTTTTTCTCAACAGGGAAGACCTTTCTATCTTCTTGTAAATGCTCTTGTGAAGCTTCCACTTGAAATTCCCACGGCTCGTCAATCTTTTTTTCACCGTTCCAGTCGTTATAACGAATATCTAA
This sequence comes from Lysinibacillus sp. RC46, assembly GCF_041262385.1. Taxonomy (NCBI): domain Bacteria; kingdom Bacillati; phylum Bacillota; class Bacilli; order Caryophanales; family Bacillaceae; genus Lysinibacillus; species Lysinibacillus sp. RC46. Next base: position 57,729 of record NZ_JBGCCF010000014.1, read on the forward strand.
GTTTAATATTTTATCCTCTGGTAGTTCACTTAATTTCACACTACTATAGATTGTATAAGTTTTATCAGATTGTTGGACAGTCTGTCCCCCATTTCTAACCGTGAACTCTTTTCCATTCACAAAAACCTGTGGAAAGAAAAAGATTTGGTAGTCGAAATTTAAGCCTTTTACTGGCTTAAAGGTAGCATTCAGTAGTATTTGGTTATCATCAATTATTATTTCATTTAACGTTAAACGTCCGAGACTATTTTCAGTAGTTTTATCGATCACTGTTTTGTAGGCTTCAAAATTCAAATCCTTCTTAAACAAAAAATAATAAACAATTACACAAGTAGCTACCAATAAAAGCAATAATACAATAAACCATATTTTCCGCCCTCGATTTTCCTTAAGCTGACTCTCGACAAGAAGCATATCATTGGACATCATGTACACCTCATTTTAAGAAAGTATGTCTACACAAATGCTTTTTATTTATTGTAGTTTTCAATTGGACATTATATAACCTCTAACAATGTTAAGGTTTGGCTGATTTCACTATGTATCTTTAGATGTTGTTGAAACAATTGTATGTACGAAACTAAGGCGTCATATAAAGTATGGCTTTTCAGAAAAACGAGGGGGGTGATTTCCGTTCCGGCTGGGCACTTTCCCGGTGGCGTCCGATGAGCCGCTTCGCTTCGCCGCAGAGTCTCCGGCCATCAGATGTTTTTTGCGCGAAAGCGAAGCGACAGCGGCAACGTGTTTTGTCTGCGCGAAAGCGAAGCGACAGCGGCAACAGCACAATGTCACGAAGGCGTTATCACATTATGTGATGGTTTTAGCCTTCGCTCCTCTATTGTTAATCCCCAGGGAGTCGCCCAGTCTCCACTCCAATCAACTGATTTACATGACGTACGTTTTAACAAAATGTCATCCAACTTTTTAGTTTTACCGGAACACTTTCAGGATTTATCATCCAACTTTTGAATTTCATCGCCTAACTTTCACGTTTTATCACCCAACTTTTGAATTTTATCGACATCTACCTTCCAAAGAGCAAAAAAAGATTCACACACAAAACTGTGCGTGAATCCTTTTCTTTATGTCGCCCATCCAATCAACTAATTCACATAGCATGTATTCTGTGATAAAACGCAACTTTAGCAAAAGAGTTTTATCTAAGCGAAAGTGAGTAGCTTGGAACGGAAATCATCCTTATTTACAACACCACAACATTCACAAAATTCCCTTGACTATTTACCTTTTCACAAGGAGTAATATATATCCCTTACTCTTGATGACGAACCTTTTTTGCTTCTTCCATTAAATAATCTACAAATAACTCATCTTTCACTAACCATGCTTGATAATTTCTTTTTAAAAACCATTCTGCTTCATAAAAACTTGTAAAGATTTGATCTAACGGGATTTTATTTTTTTCAATGATCCAATCAAAATCACTTATTGAATATAGGAGGAAAAATTCTCCCTTAAGGTTTTTATACATTGTCCCAAAAGAAGAGAACCTTAAATTATAGCGATTTCGTTTCGCATCCTCTGGTATTGGTGCTATATGAAATATTTGTGCCACATACTGCTCATAAGCTTCATCAGTCAAAGAGCAACCAGCTGCTTTTTGATGCCCTCCCCCTCCGAATTCTGCTGCAATAGCCGAAACATCTATATGATCATGAATCGTACGAAATGAAATTCTTTTGCCACCCATATTTAAAATAGCTATAAAATCAAGGTGTACATTTTCTTTTCCCAATTCATTACCAAGCTCTGAATGATACGATTCTGCATAAACCACACCTGTAAAATATTCTCCTATCGATGTTTGCACTAACTCCCTTTTTTTCCGGCGGATGTACCGTTCTATCTTCTCCTCTTCCATTTTTAAAATTTTCTTTTCAAATTCATCAAAGTCAAAATGTTTGCTAGTCTTTAAACGTTCAAGCATTTTTTCTTCAAATTCTTCGATTGATACTAAAAAAAAGAGTGCATTGAGTCTACGCGCTTGTTGATTATCATTCTTTTCCCATTCCCACGTATCGTACTGTCTGACTAACTCTACAAATTCTGTGATGGAATTCTTTTGTTCTAAATATCCATGTGTAACAAGATATTGATAAAATAAAGACGTTGCTGATGTTAAATAGCCCTTTTCATCTTCTATTAATACTTTACCCCATTCATAATCGTTCAAATGAAAAGCCGTTTTATGATGATCAAGTAATTGAACATTACCCGTGGCGATATAATAATCATTTAATCTCCTTTCATTTTCCTCATTGGGAGATAAATCGGTAATAAATAAAAATGTATCTTGTTCGTTATTGTCTAAAAAAAACTCAATTTCGCGGTCCAACGTTGAAATTGAATTGTACTTTACCTTCACTTGATCTTGAAAGGCAAGCTTGGCTAATATCCCGCAACCTACTCCATCTAAATCATTATGCGATAGCAATTTATACATTTTTTCACCTCAATATTAGTATGGTTTATCATTGAAAAATTATCGGTATTGTAAGGCTGTTTATATTGAAAAAAATTTACTTACTAAAAATTTCAACGAACCTCTTTTCACATTTTGATATGCTCCCCATCAGCTAGACAGATGAAAAACTTATGTAGATTATTATTCTTTGACTAAAAGCAGATTAATACCATATATCACCGTTAATAGTCATAAAGCATTAAAACGTTCACCAATTATAAATAAATTAAAATCATTTTCTGAATAGTATTTATGTTTTTACCTCCTCATATCACTTCCCCATCATTAGCTTTGCAACAAATTATTAAAAGAGGTCATATAAATCCTTTAAATTCAACGTTTACAAACATAATCTATCACAATATTTCCCCATATATTTCACCTCAAATTAAATCAGATTATTTAGAAATAACTGAAATTAATTATCCTATAAAATATAAACTCATTTTTTTGTTATAATATGTTATTATAATTTTAGTAAAACGACCTATTTTTGCTAAATAAGAAAATAAAGGAAAAATGAACTAAAAAGGACGATGAACATGAAAAAAATCCAGCAATTATTCCAAAGCGAAGATGGTAATATCGAACAAAGAGAGAATTTTTTATCCCTATTAGAGAAAATCGTTTCATCTTTAGATGATTTAAAAAACCCACAAACAACAACTCTTGGACCAATGAAAGAGCGCTCTGACAATTTCTATAAAGAGTTAATGCAAGAAAATCAAGTACCAGCTTCAGGTGTCGGACTTGAACAGGTTGTGAATGATTTAACACAATTGATGCAAGGACATCCTTACCATACACGCAACTTTGTAACAAATGTTTTACCAATGGCTAGCATTCCCGGTATATTAGGTCAATTTACGAATGCTCTGCTTAATGGTAACAATCTATGGGATGTATACGGACCAGCTGCAGCAGAATGTGAGGTAAAGGTAGTAGCAATGATGTCGAAGTTAGTTGGCTACGACTATACTCAAAGCTTTGGTTACACAACGTGGGGTGGACAAGGGGCTGTTTTCAGTGGGCTTCGTCTTGCAATTGCTAAACAATTCCCTAACGCAAAAGAAGATGGCGTACCAAATAATTTATATTGCTTCGCTTCAGAAAATGCTCATTACAGCTTATTAAAATCAATTGAAGCAGTCGGCATCGGTAGCAAGCATTTAATTCGTATTAAAGTTGGAAAAGACCATTCAATGGATATTGAAGACTTACGTATGCGTATGACTGAGGTTATCGAAAAAGGTGGTATTCCAGTGTATGTAGTTGCTACTACAGGCGCTACAGATCAATTTGCTATTGATGATGTACAAGCAATCAAAAAAGTTACAACTGACCTTGAACAAAAACATTCCTTAAAACCTATACATATTCACGCTGATTCAGCGTTAGGTGGTTTTTACGCATTTTTCAACGATTATGATTTTAAGGCAAATCCACTTCAGTTAGAGACTAATGTTTTACAAGCACTAGAACAAATTAAAGAACGTATGCAATATCTACCTATTGCAGATAGCCTTTGCTTCGACTTCCAAAAGCTTGGTCAAACACCTTATTTAACAAGCTTATTCTTAATAAAAGAAGGAAAACATCTTCAGCTATTAGATATCGAGGACTTCGACACACCTTATGTTGGTAATCGAGGCTATGGTTCTTATCATACAGGCTATACCCTAGAGTGCTCTCGTATGGGGAGTTCAATTGCTATTTATGCTGCATTACAGGCGTTTGGTAAAGAAGGCTACCAACAAATATTAGCTAATTATGTGCGTGTAAACTTAGCGTTCCGTGCGCAGTTAGCTGAGAAAACTCCAATGTTACAAGTAGTCAATGAGTCTAATATTGGACCAGTTACAGCCTTCCGTTTGTATCCTGAAGGCTTTAATTGGAAATCTGAACAATCAGGTAGCTATACGCAAGATCAGATTGAATATATTAATGGTCTTAACGCTTCTTTATTTGAAATTATAGGAGAAGGTCGCGACGAAGTATTTTTCGGTGATACGACACGTGTTTGCACTGTCAACACTAGCGATACAACACAACAAATTCCAGTCGCTGCTGCAAAATTCTTTTCAATTTCTCCTTATACAGAGACAGAACATATTAGTGATATGGTTCATTTCTTACAACAAAAGGTAAAAGTATTGGAGGCTGCTAAAGTTGAGTATAGTCAAAAAATTTAAGAGCTCTTTACTCTATAAATATATTGCGAGTTTTACTATTCCAATTGCTATTATTTCAGTAATATTTAGTATCGTATTATTTGTTACATCTTATCGGATTATCGATAATAATGTTATTACACAATTTGAGTCATCATTAGAGGTTATATCTCATACAATTTTTGATGATATAGACAAAAATGACGTCAAAGCTGCAGATGATGGCGATAAGGATAAATATGATGAAATATTAAATGAATTAAATGAAACACTTAAAGAGTATGAAATTGAAAATGCTTACGTTCTTTCACGTGCAAATGGCAAAGAACATATTGTGGCATTAAGTAATAAAGACGATTATCAAGAGGACTATGCTTTTAGTGAAGACATGAATGAAGCGCTAAATACTGGAACCATTCAATCTAGTGATATTTATAAAGATGAATACGGTATTCATAAATCGATTTTTATACCATTTAAAGATACTGATATTCTTTTTGGTTTAGATATGGACGCTTCCTTCATTTCTAAACTTCAAACAGAGACTCTTTGGATTTGTATCATCATGACTGTGATGTTTTTGATATTCGGTATTATTGTGGCTTATATCATTAGCAAAGGCATTATAAAACCAATTAAAAATATGACTAACTATGTTGGTAAGGTGGCACAAGGAGACTTAGCTGTTGAACCACTTCAAATAAAGGGTTCTAATGAAATTGCACAGCTCTCTTCAGGCATTGAAAATATGACAGCAGATTTACGCTCTCTTATTCAGCAAATTGCTGAGAATGCTGAGCAAGTAGCTGCTATGTCTGAAGAGTTATCGGCAGGCTCTGAGCAAACAAGTGCATCTATTCAACAAATTACATCTTCAATGCAAGAAGTAGCTTCAGGATCAGAAAAACAAACTTCTTCTATTGAAGAAGTAGAAAATCATATTACGACAATCTCCACAAAAATGTCAGAAGTTGTATCGAGCGTTAATGATGTCACTGCTAAAGCATCTAGTGCATCTTCTATTTCAGAAAAAGGCAATACAACGATTCAAAGTGCTACAGAAAAGATGGCCATAACATCTAATGCTATTCAAGAGACTTCGGAAGTTGTGAAACGTTTAAGCACATACTCAAATGAGATCGGCGACATTGTAACCTTAATTAATGAGATTACGGATCAAACAAATTTACTCGCTTTAAATGCATCTATTGAAGCAGCACGTGCTGGTGAGCATGGTAAAGGCTTTGCAGTTGTAGCTGAAGAAGTGCGTAAACTTGCAGACCAATCTTTAGCAGCGACGAATAATATTCGAACACGTATTGAAACAATTAAAGAAGAGTCTGTGCAAGCTGTAAAATCTATGGAAATTAGTAGTAGTAATCTTGCAGAAAGCTCTACTACCTTTAATGAATCAGGTGAAGCTTTTAAAGAAATATATTCGCATATTACTTCACTAACTCAAGAAATGGGTTATGTCAATAATATCATTTCAAATATTAACGATGGGGTTAGCAGCATTGCCATTTCTGTAGAGACAGTTGGTGTAATAGCCGTTCAATCATCTGGAAACATTCAAAATGTGGCTGCTGCTTCTGAAGAACAATCAGCTAGTATTGAGGAAATTACTGCGTCTTCAAATAATTTAGCTGAGATGGCACAGCAACTTCGTAATATCATACAAAAATTCCAGTTATAAAAATAACTAATGACAAAAATCCGCTATACTTTTTGTAGGTAAGTTTTCTACCAACAAAAGTTTAAGCGGATTTTTTTCATTAACTCAACAATTATGCCTCGGCTAATTGTTGCTGTCGCTTCGCTTTCGCACAGATAAAACCTTGTTGCTGTCGCTTCGCTTTCGCACAGATAAAACCTTGTTGCTGTCGCTTCGCTTTCGCACAGATAAATTGCCACAGGACGTGGCGTTCTTAGATTGAGTTCCTCTATTTCAGTGGATGTCTGCTGAAATAAGTTAATAGTTTTCTTATTTTAGTGCTCTCTTGTTCATCCAGGCAATCGTTTCTTCTAGCCCTACTCGATATGAAGTACGTGGTAAAGCGCCTATTTCCTTTTCGTATTTTTCCCCACTTAAAATGACTGGTTCTTCTGTTAAATACAATATTTCAACTACTTCTTTCATAGAAGGATTAAATAGTCCAATTAATCGGATCATGCCTTTAGAAACTGTACGAATACCTTTTTTGTAGCTTGTAATTTCACGTAAAATTTTCACTAGTTCTTCCCCTGCAATTGGATGAACGGCTGGCACGTTCCAATTCTGATTATATGTGTCGTTACGTAAAGCAAGCTCAACCATAGCCTTTGCGCCATCAACTGTATAAAGGAATTCCCTTTTCACCTGCATATTCCCTACAAAATTAGCTTTTTTATCTTGTGCTACATTTTTTAACGTTTCATAGAGTATTGTATTCTCTGCATTTGGTCCGTATAAATCCGGGAAATGTACAATTATCGAGGGTACATTACTGTTTATTAATTTATTTTCCATCGTTAAACGAATCTTCCCTTTTTTCGTCTGCGGTTCCTTTCTAGCTTGCTCTATTACAGGGTTTGTTGATTGTCTTCCATATGCATAAATATTATCTACTAGTGCAATCTTCGCTCCTCGCCTTTCTGCTATGTTAATCACCATGTCTACGCATCGCATATGGAGTTTTTCCCAATCTTGATACGGAAAACTAATAGCATGAAAAATAATATCCACACCATTTGAGGCCCTCATCAAATCCTGTTCATTAAATACATCACCCGAAATGATTTCTACATTTTTGTGATGCTGAAAAAGTGCAACTAACTTTTCTTTATTTCTAGCAAATGCCTTCACGTGTATATTGCGACTTACTAGTTCATTTACTAATGCAAATCCCATACCACCAGATGCTCCAATAACTAATGCTGTTTGCAAAATTAATTCCCTCCTCTATTAATTAACCACTGGTCAAATAACTATTAAATGAAAGCTCTAGATTTTTTAACTAGAGCTACTTTCACTATGTGTTAAAGCCTTGATAAGAAATTTTGCATGTATATCCACTGCTTCTTTCGCTTCTTCATAATTTTTTACATAATGACGATAATGTGTAACAAATCCATGAAGAGCAATGAATGTAGAATGTATATCTGAAATCAGCAGTTCTGTCATTGATAAGGACTGTACAGCTTGCGCAAATTTTTCATAACTAACGTTCGCTGCCTCTTGTGAAAGCCCATCAATTTCACGATCTCTCATGATAAACATTAATTCATACTGGCTTTGATGATTTAAACCAAACGCCATATAGCCTACAAAAACATTTAGTAGTTTAGTGTTATGATCTTCAGGACCGTTCATATTTTCATCTAGAGTATTATTTAGTTCAGAAAAATAGTCACTTAATATTGCATAAAATATTTCTGCTTTATTTTTAAAATGATAGTAAATAGCCCCATGACTACAACCAAGCTCTTTAGCAATACTACGCATTGATACTTGGTGAAAATCCTTCGTGATAAATTGCTTATGAGCCTCATTTATAATCATTTCTTTCGTCAAATCTTTTGTTGACGGCTTACGTGGCGACATATTATCCTCCTTATTGACCGGTGGTTAATTAATAGTATATAGTTGTTTTCATTTTTTGGCAATAGTGACACTAACATGGAACAAAAAATGCAGGAGCTTAAAAAACAACCTCTTACTACTTCAGAGTAGGAGGTTGTTTCTAACGAATTTAAATTAGACCTTTTACAACTTTTGAAATAACAGCGCCTTCAGCCTGACCAGTTAACAAAGGTTTTGCAATTTTCATAGCGTCCCCCATGTTCATCCCTTTTACAATGCCAGCTGCCACAAGTTTTTCTGCAATTTCTTCTTCCGTTAATTGCTTCGGTAAAAATGATTTGAGAAGTGCTAATTTCGCTTCTTCTTTTTCAATTAAATCAGCTCGCCCTGCATTTTGAGCACCTTCTAACGCCTGATTTGTTTGCTTGACTTCACGATTTATAATAGCCATTTCCTCTTCAGATGATAAAGCTTCTCCCTTTTCCTTCTCAGCTAAATCTAGAGCGGATTTTAAAATTGATAATACGCCTTTTGCTAATACATTCTTTTCTCTCATTGCCTGTTTTAATTGTTCAAATACCTCAGTTTTTAACAATGTTTTCACTCCTTCATGACATTTATTATAACACAAAAAAATACCGTAACCTTAAGGGATACGGTAAACCAATTTAGGAAGTTATGGGTGAGTTGAATGTGGGTTTAAGTTACTCATTGTGCTAGCACAGAGCCAATCCTGGAAGCAATTATGCCAAGATATACTTGCTACTATCTTACCTGTTTTAGCATAGATACTTCAGCTTTTGTCGTTAATAAATCCAGTGATAATATTTCAAATTTTGCATCTACAAGATCAATTTTTCGACTTAAATTTTGTTCAACTTTTTCTAACCTTGTTTCCACTGCTTCAATTTTTACATCTAATCTCTTTTCGGCCGCTTCAATCTGTTGCTGAAGATCTGATTTCATGTCTTGCATTTGCTTCGAAAGCTCTAAAATTGCTTGAAGAATCGTATGTTGGTTTACCTCTTGTTCCATTTTTGAATTCCTCCCCTCTTTTATATTCATTCCATAATCTATTAACTTCACAGCATTAATCACATTGTCATAAATAAAAAAGGTAGAGTTACATTAGCAACTCTACCTGTCATTCTATCTATCATTTATTCCAAAGTCAAAATATTAATAGATGAAGTCAAGTATTCATCCGTTAATTTAATTGCAGGAGACCTTACAATCACTTTCAAATTGCCATTACCCAGGAAATGATACTAACTGCAATAGCAATATGTAATTTATTAGTCTCTACCATTTACCCAATATACAAAACCAATAACGGCTCCACCGATAATATTACCTAGTGTTACAGGTAATAAATTTGAAATGGCTCCAGCAAACGATACGAGTTCACCATGAGGTACTAAAAGAGCAAGTGAAAACAATGTCATATTTGCTATACAATGCTCAAATCCAATTGTAACAAAAGGGAAAATACAGCAGAAAATCATTACTAATTTTCCAATCTCCGTTTTTAATTTATAGGTACACCATACGGCCAAGCATACAAGCAAATTACATAAAATACCTCGACATAAAAGTTCAACGAAGCTACCACTCATCTTAGCTGTAGCCAGTTTTTCAATGTAAGCTGCTATGTCTCCACCTGCTAGCCCTGAGTAAAAAAATAATGCGGCTGCTAGAAGAGAACCAAAGAAGTTTCCTATGTAACTAAACGTCCAAATGCTCAACATCTCTAATGGTGATGATTTTTTTGATAGTGTACTAACCGTTAGCACTAGATTATCACCGGTAAATAAATTGGCCCCGGCCATCATGACCATACTAAGTGCCACACCAAATGCTAATCCTTGTACGATCTTCATACTCGGTACCCCAGCTGGACTTAATAAGCCTCCAATAGTAGTGATGAGCAAAATTCCAAATCCGATAAAAAGTCCACCAAAAATAGCTAACAATAAATAATTAGCAGGCTTTTGCTTCATCATGTTAATTTTTGTTTCAGCTGTTATACAAACTGAAGAAATTGTCTCTTTCATACTTTCATCTCCCAAACAACATCAAGCTAATTTTTAACGTTGATCTCAAGTAGTCATTCAGTCTCTACTCTAACCAACTTTTATACAAGGGTTCCATTTTAGCAAATATTATTCCAAAATATTATTAATTAGCAAATTTAAAGTAAATTCCTCCAAATTCACATATATTCATGCACTATTACTTTCTGAGAAGACATCAATTTGTGTTTTGGGCTACTCGCTTTTGCATAGAAGCATTGTCAATAATAATCCGTATTTCTCGTATTACTAAACCAAGAAAAAATTATTTTGTAGATTCGATTAATTATTTTTTTCTATTGCTACATTAAATACTTCTATTACTGATTTTATTGCTTATATGGATATATATTGATATGATTCCCTCAATCCCTACAAAACAAGTTTGTTAAGTAGGTTAAATTAAAGGGGTTGATTGGGATGGGTCAAATTGTAACTAATAAGATTAAACAATCTATTACAGAATTAATCGGACATACACCACTTTTAGCATTAAATCAGTATGTAAAAGAGCAACAGCTAGAAACCGAAATTATTGTAAAACTGGAGTATTTTAATCCTGCTAATAGTGTGAAAGACCGTGTTGCTAAAGCGATGATTGAGGATGCTGAAGCACGTGGTGTATTGACAAAGGATAAAACAATAATTGAAACAACTAGTGGCAATACTGGTATTGGTCTAGCAGCAATTGCGGCAGCAAAAGGCTATAAGCTTCGAATTTACATGCAGGATGGCGTAAGTGAAGAGCGTACAAAGGTAGTTAAGGCATACGGAACGGAGGTTGTACCATTTTCAGATGTCCCAGAAATGGTAGCTGCCTTTGAGGAAACTGATGGTGACTTTGTTGAAACGATTAAAGTATTTCGAGAAACAGTCGTTGAACAAGAAGAAAATGTTGTATTTTTAAATCAGCTTGATAATGATGCCAATCCAAATATTCATAAGTTAACAACTGGTCCTGAAGTCTGGGAGGATACAGACGGACAAATTGATATTTTTGTAGCAGCAATTGGCACAGGTGGTACGATCAGTGGTGCTGGTGCATATTTAAAATCTAAAAATCCAGATATTCAGATTATTGGTGTTGAGCCTGCTGTTAATTCCATTGCAACAGTTGATAATCCAGATATTATTGAAATCACAGGTGTTCACCGCTTCTCTGATGCTGACGAGGCTCGCGTACCATCGAATGTTCATTTAGAAATAATTGATGAAGTACTTGAGGTGGAAACTGCACAAGCTTATGAGGCGGCACGTGCTGTTGCGAAGTCAGATGGTCTATTAGTAGGTACTTCATCAGGTGCTGCTTTATTTGCAGCCACAGCCCTTGCAAAACGTCCAGAGAACAAAGGGAAACGGATTGTCGTTATCCTACCCGATACTGGTCTACGATATTTATCTACAGATTTATTTTAGAAACAAGCGCATCGAAGGATACGCAGTCGCTTAGACACCCTATAAAAAACGAAGGGTAAAATAAAATAAATTACCCTTCGTTCATATAACTTGTTAAAAAGATCTTTCCTTTTGAGGCTTTAGACGATTCAACGGCCGTTATCGCATTTTTAATGTCTAACAAATCATAATGAGAATCCACTGCCATCATTTTTAACTTACCACTATTAACTAGATCGATTAAGTTATGAAATGTACCTTGCCATCTTTCTATCGAGACTTGCTTGTTCCAATGACGTAAATGGAACATATTTGCCTTTACATTCGCCTCTTTAACGATTTTTTGCCAATTCACTTGTACACCTGATAAAAGACCAATAGCTAAAAAATTCCCTCCAGCTTTCAGACAGAAAGCAAGATCGTTGCCTGCTGTCCCCCCAATTGAATCAATAGCGGCATCAGCCCCATTGCCATTTGTTAGTTCCATTACTGTCTCATAGAGCGGTGCTACTGAAGTATCTATTACATAGGAAGCGCCAAGCTGAATTAAATCGTCAGTATGTCTATTATTTCTCGTAACCGCGATTAACTTGAACCCTAACAATTTTGCTAGCTGAGCAAATATGTGTCCAATTGCGGACCCGCAGGCATTCACTAATAAAACATCATTTGGCTGCAATTGTAATATGTCAGTACAAGTTACCCAAGCTGTCATTGGGTTGATATACATTTGCGCTGCGGTAAAATCATCAATTGAATCGGGAATAGGTACTGCAAATTCTGCGCTCGTTTTTACAATTTCCTGCCAAGTCCCTTCTCCTCGTAAAGGTAGAACACGTTTTCCGATAAGATTTTGAGAAACATACGGACCCACAGCTTCTACAATTCCGACCCCTTCATAGCCAGGAATAGTTGGTAAAGAAATTCGATGAGCATAACTCCCCCATATTGGTATTAAATCGGAAGGATTAATAGGTCGTGCCAACATTCGAACAAGGATTTCTTGTTCTTCAGGAGGTTTAATCGTCTTATTTTCAAACTTCAAAACCTCCCGAGGGCTTCCAAATTCATATAATTTAATGCTTTTTGCTTTCAAAAAATTAACTCCTTATGATTGATTAATAACATTTTTGCAACTACTCCAAAATGAAACCTTCAGAGGGCTTTCTTCATCCTCACCGATTATTAATTTTCACCAATCGAGATTTTATGAGCAGTTTTTCTCCCGCTTAATTTCTTTGCTATCGCGAATATTAAATATTCCCCTAATCACTTTTACTTTTTTTATTCAATGACAATTATAAGGAAATTTAATGGTCTGATGGTGTTTTTAAAGCTGTGAAATGGTAAATTCACCGTCTTCGGTCATACATAGTTGTAGGTTTTTATTAATTTCTATCTTAATAGGACTAACAATTGCTTTTTTGTTAGAAAAATACCAAACACGTTCACTTGGTCCTAAAAGTAAATTTGCTCCATCCTCATAATTCCCCATAAACGTGAGAGCATTTGAGCGAATTTCGTTATGATTCATTGGCGTTATACCGTATTCTTTTAAACTATCGGCTACTGAATAAATAGCATCCGTCGTTAAATTCATTTCGGCAATATTTAGTACACGCTCGGGTGAAAAAGACTCTACATCCTGTTTTGGATTTACTTCCTGTCTTGAAATGAGCTCAATAATATTTCCTTCTGGATCATAAAAATAACAAGAATGAGCCTTTAATTTATCAAAATATACTTCATCCTGTCCCTCTGAAAATAATAATTCTGCATATTCTTTTACCCAGTTTTTCGCTTGTTTAAATAAATTGCATGGAATATTTAACGCAAAATGATATTGCTTTTTAACTGAATACGGTATTTTTTCAAAAGTGATAATACTTTCGCCAACAGCTATATCAAAAAAATTATCTGCATTCTTTATTAATGTAAATCCTAAATAATTGCAGTAAAACTCCTTTATTTTATGTATATCATACACATATAGTTTCACCTTTGTAATCTTCATCGTAAAACATCTCCTTTGCAATTGTTAGCATTTACTATACTTACTAAAATAAATACATACCTCATGCAAAAGAATGAAAATTACTTTATAGTTGGATACGATCGCCCCTACTATTTGGTTGTGAAATGACTAAAAACTCTACCTCTTCCTCTGAATCATTACGCATCTGGTGCGGTTTAAGGGGCGGCACTTCAATTCCTTCATTCTTTTGTAACACAATTCGTTCTCCGCCGATATCCATTGTTGCTGTTCCAGATAGTACAAAGAAAAATTGTTGTGCATGATGGTGATAATGATTTACCTCTACTGTTTTAGCAGGCATACGCTCATGGATAATACTGAGATCATTATTCTTCACTAAATGCCAGCCATCACATTGTTCTCCCCATATATAATGTTCTGCATACTGTTTGCTAATTTTCAAAACTGATATCCCCTTCCTTTTATCTTGATTGTTATGGATATTTACCTAATATTTCTATAAAATATAAATAAGTATTTTAACTATCACGCAGTAAGGAGTGAGATTGTTGAATATCAAAAAACAATTGCTGGGCACTGCTCTCGGCTATATACTGGCATTATTAATTGCATACATCTTTTTCAATTATTTTTCCTGGTCGTTTACTCTAGGTTCTATTATAGGTATTTGTTTATTTGCTCTAATTTTAATGTTCATGAAAAGGAGATAAATCCCCTTTTCATAATGTATTTAATAATTTTTCGAACTTGTTTGCACTCAGTATTTCATGTGTCATAAAATGACCATTGTAAAACAGTCCAAAGGTAGTCCATATGATAGGTGCATTCTGTGCTTCATCTTTCGTCCTTAGTTGATATGCATGAAAAGGAATGCCCCTTTTCTCTGCTAATTTTTTCAAATCATCTATAACGCCTACTGCAAACGGACATTGGGCAGTGAAGTATATCACAATACCATTATTATTAGATAAAGGATTTTTCACCTGCAGTTTAAAGGAAGGATCGTCGGCACAATCGTTAAATTTATAGACAGCTAGTTGAAAATAAGGTGCTGCTTGATCTACAATTTCAAATCCCAAATGTTCAAAAAAACGCTTATCACTTAGAAATGGAAGCTTTTTCTCCCCTATTATATGTACGATGCCATCCATTCCTTGCGCTAATGCATCTTCCTTACACTTTTCAAACAGTTGTCTAGCATGGTTTTGATTTTTGAATTTACCTGAAACCCATAGGCAATTAATATACATATAATTCGGTGCATCGATAGGAACCCAAGCTTGATTTGCCGGTAAATATTCAATAAACACTTTTGCCCGGTCGTTTAGACGATAAAAAACTAGCCCCTCATCCATACGGTTCATCAACCATTCTTTCTTTTCCTTTACCGCTTCCTCGTATTGCTTCGAACCGAGAGCGCAACATATATGCTCCTGTTCAATATTGTTTCTAGTAATTTGAATATAATCCACTTGACTAACCGCCTCTTTACTAACCCAATTTGGTACCACTATTTTATTATATCGAAGGTAGAAAATGGATAGCAATTCCTTTTCTTTTTTATTATCTATAATCTGGATTTCACGACAAAAAAGCGAACAATTGAAAATCTATATTGATATTTAATCCTAGGAATTAAACCACTTTAATTTCTTAAGTAAACTTATCGCATCTACACATAATATAGTCATTATTCTTCTCTCACTTTATTAGCATACGATTTTAACCCAAACACCTTAGCTAGTGCACTCATTTGGTTGTACGATTTTTATAAAAAAAGATGGTTATGTCTTTTTCCTTTATACAACTTTTTTTCACACTAGTTATTTAATCGGAGTTAGGAAAAAACGTTGCTATAGACCCACTCAAAGTTTACTTGGTATCATAGGTTTATATTTATCAGGAGGTGATTTCAGGTGAATTCATCAAAAATTGCATTTTTATCAGTTTTAAGTAATTCTACTGTGGTCATATTAAAAATTATCGTTGGATTGTTCACAGGATCAGTTGCAATTTTATCGGAGGCAATCCATTCACTTCTAGACTTACTCGCCTCTTTTATTGCCTTTCTCTCCGTACGAATTTCCAGTAAACCAGCGGATAAAGAGCACCCCTACGGACATGGAAAGGTTGAAAATATATCAGGGACAATTGAAACACTTTTAATTTTTGTTGCTGGAATTTGGATTATTTATGAATGTATTCATAAAATTATCACTCCTACACCAATCAAACTCCCAGTTCTAGGAATACTGGTCATGTTATTAGGCGCCTTAATTAATTTTTTTGTTTCAAGGATTGTTTATAGGACTGCAAAGAATACCAACTCCGTTGCCATGAAATCAAATGCACTACACCTACTTACAGATGTCTATACATCATTAGGTGTTGCCTTGAGTTTACTGATTGTCCATTTAACTGGTTGGTACATTTTAGATCCAATCATCGGAATAATATTAGCATGTTATATTATGATGGAAGCTTTCAAACTAATGAAAGAAACATTTCCTCCATTAATGGATGCCCGATTATCAAAGGAAGAGGAAGAACAAATTATTCAAATTATTGAATCATTTAAAGATGAATACATTGAGTATCACGATTTTCGAACTAGACGTTCTGGTGCGGAAGAATACATCGATTTCCATTTAGTCGTAGCATCAAATGAAAGCATTGAAACCGTTCATAATTTATGTGATCGTATTGAAGAAAAGATTAATACCCTATTTCATCAAGCCAATATTCTTATTCACTTAGAACCGGAGAATGAAAAAATAAATGAATGATTTGCAAATGCGAGGGCACTGAAAAAGTCCATATCTTCTCACATTGCGAGGTATTCAACGATTAAATCGTTGAATACCTCGCTTTTTTCATTTGGCACTGTGACTCTACTGTTGTTTTCCGAAGCATTCCGCTCGCTTTCCGCGGGCGAGCGCCGAGCCTCCTCCTACGCTTCGCTTCGTGCGGGGTCTCGTCTGTCTCGCTTTCCCGCAGGAGTCGAGCGATGCTTCTCCAAACAACGCAATGTATCATACTATTATTTTAGTCACGCTTTCCTTGTAAAGGATGAATTAGCTTACTGTAAGGGAGTCATTTCAGTCATTGAAAAGTAACCACAAATTGCACAAATACCGGCTGTCATTACAACAGATGAAAAAAGCGATGGGAAATATCTTCAAGAATTAATTGAAAAAAGCACACTAGCAGGTATGAAAATTATTACAGTTATTGGAGACGCAGCTTACTCTGAAAAGGCAAATATCGAATATGCTAAAGAAGAGAAAATCGCCCTTGTGGCAAAGTTGAATCCTATTCTTACACAAGGACCACGAAAAGAAGAAGACAAGTTTGAGTTTAATAAAGATGCTGGAATGTTTGTTTGTAAGGCCGGCCATCTCGCGACAAGAAAAGCATGTACGGGTAAAAAAGAACGAGTAAGAGTCAAAGTCAGACATATTATTTTGATATTGAAAAATGCAAAGTATGTTCAATGAGAGAGGGCTGTTATAAAGAAGGCGCAAAAAGTAAAACGTATTCTGTCACAATTAAGTCAGATACACATGCCGAACAAGAGGCATTTCAAAATACGGAAGCTTTTAAGCAATTAGCCGCAAATCGCTACAAAGTAGAAGCGAAGAATAGTGAATTAATAAACGGACACGGGTACGATACGGCATCGACAGCGGGTCTATTTGGCATGGAAATTCAAGGTGCTACAACGATATTCGCTGTCAATTTGAAACGGATATTAAAGCTACTAAACGAAAATGAATAAGGAATAGAGACAGAAATAAGGAACTTCCATCTAAAAAAAGTTGTAATTGTAATCACTTAATCCTCATTATGTCTTACAATTACAACTTATTCTTTTATACTAAATATTAATTACCAATTAGTATTCTAATAATTTTGTACTGAATATATATGATGAATTTTATTAAAAATAAACAACTCCTTCTCCATCGTAAAACCATTTTTTTCAGCCACACGAATTAATGGTTCATTTTTAGGATCAATAATACTTATTAATTTTTCTTGTCCTAACTGTAAAAATCCATACTCTACACAACCTTTAGCCGCTTCAGTTGCATATCCTTTAGACCAATGTTTTTTATGAATATGGTAGCCTACTTCCACTTCAGTTTTTCCATCAACTATTTGTTTAACGAGTCCACAATCTCCAATTAATTCATTCGACTCTTTTAAACATACAGCCCATAAACCATAACCATCTTCTCGATATCTTTGTTTATTTTTCTCAACCCAGTTTTTTGTTTGTTCGAAATTAAATGGTGATGGATAATATTTCATTGTTTCAGCATCTGAAAAAATTGAGTAAAGTATAGAAATATCTTCATCATTAAATTCTCGTAATTCTAACCTTTCTGTCTCCATAATTATCAATATAGTCCCCCCTTAAATATGTAAATTATTTCTCCCTATTCTAAGTTTAGAAGAATCATCACTAGACTTGCAAGAATATATATTTCTTCTAATTTGTATGTGCAATTAACAATATTTTTTAAGGTTTATGTAAGGATTACGTAAAAAGGATGTAATTTCAAAAATCTATGCTAATATATAGGAGTTTAAAAATAATACGATCAATACTATATAGGCGAGGTGTAGGGTTTTTATGTATTTTGGGATTATTCCGCTTATCCTATTTTTTATTTTTTTGTATTCTTACTTGAAAGATCCCAGAAAGATTGTAAATGGCTTTTTATTTAATATTTTTTTCTGTTCATTTCTTTTATTTTGTACGATTATTTCATTAGCATCTGAAAACAATACTATAAAGCTTTTAGTTATTATTCCTTTAATAGCACTTTTCTTTATTATACCTTTTGGAATTGTAACTTTAATGTTCGGTCTATTTCTTAACGCAAGAATTTTAATGAAAAGAGAAGGAAGACGCTTAGCAAATTCCTTAACTTTAATTGTAGCTATTATTATTTTATTATTTATTGTCATGCCTATTATTAGTCCATCCAGTTTGTTATCTAATATATTTCAACCTATGTTTGGTGGAATATCGCTTATAATGTTTTATTTCTTGATTCATTTATCAAACTTTCTATCTGCATATTTCCTCTATCAGTTTAATAAACCAAAGTATAACCAAGATTTTATCATCGTACTAGGCAGTGGTTTAATTAACGATAAAGTACCACCACTTCTTGCCAGTAGAATTAATAAAGCTATTGATTTTTATCAGAAACAAGCAACGGTTACCACACCACCATCAATTATTTTCTCTGGAGGACAAGGTCCCGATGAAAATCTGCCTGAAGCGGAAGCGATGCAGAAATACGCTGTTGAAAAAGGCATTCCTCTTGAGCATACTATGCAAGAAAATCGTTCTGTAAACACCTATCAAAATATGTTATTTTCGAAACAAGTTATGGATACGTTAAAACCAGATGGTAAATACAACAGCATCTTTACAACAAATAATTTCCATCTTTTCCGTGCCGGTCTATACGCTAGACAAGCTGGTCTGAATAGCCAAGGTATCGGTTCAAAAACAGCATTTTATTATTGGCCCAACGCAATGGTTCGTGAATATGTTGCAATTGTTGTAATGGGGCGAAAAAGACATATGAAAGTTGTTGGGACAATCCTCGGAATTTCTCTACTCCTTTCTTTATTTGGCTTATTATTCTTATAGTTTGATGAAAAAAATAATCAACAAAAGGGTACTGAATCAAAAAATTATTCTAGTACCCTTTTATTAGTTGTTAGTATTCTTCCCCTGTAGCCAAACACGCAATACACTCGTTCATGACACCTATTTTAAATGCGAAGACGAAACTTAATTTTGATAATTTAAAGCGGCTTCGACAAATCGGATAGACAAAATGAGTTGTTTTCGTTTAACTGTCAGCATATTTATAAATAAATTTCTCATAAAACATACATTGAAAAGATGCTTAGTGGTGTTTAACCAAATTTATTGAGGGAGGGACAGTGAATGCACCTACAAAGTAAATCGTCTTGGTTACTTGCATTATTAACTCTAGTAGCGGTTATTTCAGTGTTTTATTTGTTGGATTCACCAAAACAATCCAAAGAGGATATTATCTTGTCTGTAGATGCAGATCAAAAAGCTGCAATACAGACTGTTACGAAGGAAGTATCTTCTTCTAGCCCTTTATTTGAAGAAACACGCCTACAAGTTAATAACGAAAGAAATCAACTTCGCCAAAAGTTAACGCAAAAAATAACGTCAAATGAGTATTTTGTTGAGGATCAAAATACAGCGTCTATGGAAATCGATACTCTCAATAAGGAAGAATCTACAGAGGCAATACTTGAGATGCAAATTAAATCATTAGGCTTTCCCGATGCTTTAGTAAGAATAGAAGGAGAAAACATTTCCGTAACAGTGGTGGCAAATAAATTATCAAAATCTCGAGCAAATGAGATTATTTATCTGGTTAAAAAAGAATGCGAGGATGCAAATGTGCAAGTAAAATTCGGTGCAAACAATTATTGAAAAATAGAAAAAAGGGGTCTTCATTTATTTACGAAAAACAGCGTCACGAAGGATTTTTTTAGTGGAAATACCGTTCTACCACCATCTGTGGAGAGCTTTGTAACGCTTCTCTTAAGTACATAAGAACCCCACTGCTTTAGCTGTGGGAGTAGTCAGTTCAATCCTAAGTGACCTTTTTTATTGTCTTATCCCACAAAAATATTACTAACTTGATTAATTTTTAATGCCTATTGTTGAATGGATGAATACCCCACTCCTTCTCAACAGCCTACATATTATATATTGTAGGAAGGAGGATTTTTTTATGGGATACTATGGAAACGCAGGTAATTTTAATTGTGGCTGTTATGGTGGCTATAGCCGTGGCCACGGTTCATCATTTACGCTGATTGTTGTTCTATTCATTCTTCTAATTATTATCGGCGCTACTTTCTTAAATAATGAAAACTGTTAGCATATCAATACAAAACTATCAGTCTTTCTCACCTCTTTAAAGGGTCGCTTCTTGCCTAGTGACCCTTTAATCGTTTCTTCCCTCATATTGTGCAGTTACTTTTTATCATCTATTGCATTAACATACGATGTTTACATGACCATTGCTGGCGTTCGGCTGTCGAATTACATTAATCTAGAATCGATTCTGTTCGTGGAGGGTCTTTCTCATACGAGGATATTCAAGGATCGGATCATGGGTAATAATAAATTACTGAATCATGTAAATCATTAAAATATATGAAAAAGGACACTTCCTATACTTAGGAAAAGCGTCCTATAATTGAATAACGATAGTAATTTACTATCAATAATCTTAATAGATTTTGCTAGCTTGAATTAAATCTGTTTTTCGAACCTTTTAAGAGCCTCAGACATTCTGTAAATAATCTCTTCAACCTGTTGGCTTGTAATAATAAGAGGTGGAGCAAGAGCAACCGTATTTGTTCCCTTCCAATCGAAGTAACGCAATTGCAGCCCTAAGTCCATGCATATATCTGTATACAGAGCTGCGGCATGTACCGACGGATCAAATGGGATGCCTTTTTCAGGATCTTTAACTAGCTCAATACCGGCAAGTAGACCGAGACCTCTTACATTCGTTATATGTTTATGATTGCTTTCGAGATACTTAAGTCCTTTTAATAATTCTTCACCACGAAGTCTACTATTCTCAACAATTTGATCTCTTTCTAATATCTCAAGTGTCTTCAAGCCAACCGCACAAGCCATTGGATGTCCACTATATGTGAATCCATGGAACATCATTTCATCTGATTGAATAAATGCTTCTCTTACATGCTCTCTCATAATTACGGCACCCAAGTGAGCGTAGCCACTTGAGATTCCTTTTGCAACACATAGAAGGTCCGGAACAATGTTCCAATTATCAACACCAAAGGTCTTTCCGGTTCTTCCAAACCCACAAATCACCTCATCTGCAATAAGCAAAATGTTGTGTTCGTCGCAAAGTTTGCGAACAGCTTGAAGGTATCCGTCAGGAGGAAATCTTACCCCGCCTGCGCCTTGGATTGGCTCCAGAATGACAGCAGCTATGGTGTCGGATCCTTCTGATTCAATCATTCCACGAATAGAACGCGAGTAATTTGGATCACTTTTGTCACCAAGTTCTGCATTCAAAACATGTGCTGCAGCTGTAAGGAAGTTCGGAGCATTGGAAGTCGTAAATTTGTTGAATCCCTCGATTCCGGTAGCACTTGTGGCTCCTACTGTAACTCCATGGAATGATTGTTCAAGAGAAATAATTTTAGTTTTCTCTGGCTGACCTTTTACTTTCCAATAAAAACGGGCTAGTTTAAACGCAGTATCATTAGATTCCGAGCCTCCCGATGTGAAGAAGCAAACATTCAAATCACCAGGTGCTAATGAAGCCACTTTCTGTGCTAAAAGGATAGCGGGCTCATTGGATTGTCCGCTGAATGAAGAGCTGTAAGAAAGTTTTAACATCTGCTGTTTTGCTACCTCAGCAAGCTCTTCATTCCCATAGCCAAGGTTTACATTCCAAAGCATCGAAACCCCATCAATACGCTCTTTCCCCTCTATGTCTTTCAGATAAATTCCTTTGCCTTCTGTAAAGATTGTTGAAGGCCCTGATAAATAATGAGCTCTTGGTGGTGTCGTTGGATGCAAATAATGTTTTTTATCCAGTTCTGATAATTCCAATTTGCTTAGGTTATTTCGCTTTGCAACGTATTGCATATTTTATTCCTCCTTTAATAGACAAATATAATTAAGCATTCCTAGCTATTTAATAATTAATTTTCGATTTATGAAATTACCCTTTCACACTCTATCAGGCTCTCAATAAGGGTATATAAATAGCCATGAGCTTCGGCTACAGCTTTATATGTCACAAATCCTCCAATAACGTTAATTCCTTTAGCTAATGCCAGAGCAGCTTGTCTAAATCCTTGATTTGCAATTTTCACACCATATGGGATTGTCACATTCGTTAGCGCATTTAACTAACATTCTGCCCTTCTATATCTGTTAAGAGTTTCTTGGATTCTTTTGAATACAGGGATCGAATCGCTAAATAACACACACCAATTCCCATCCAGGTAAATCCAACTATTTTTCCAGCTGTTGAAAGCCCCCACAAGATATAAAGACAAACCAACGTTCCAATTAATGGAATAATCAAATATTTAACGATATTTTTTTGCTTATTTTTTAAATAGTAGTGTTTAATTACACAAATATTCACGAAAGCAAATCCTAATAATCCACCAAATGCAACTAAGTCTGATACAATTTGCAGATTCAAAGATATTGCACCAATCATTCCGATTATTGACATTAATAAAATATTATTAATTGGTGTTTTATACTTTGGATGGATATAGCTAAAAAATTTTTGAGGGATGACATTGTCACGTCCCATCCCCAAGAGCAGACGACTTGAAGCTGCTTGGCTCGCTAAGGCGCTTGCAATTCCAGATGCGATAATCGTAAGTGTAATATAAGTCTGGAGGAACCCGCCCCCTATCGTCTCTAAAACGTTGAAGAAGGCTGTGTCGGGATTATCAATAGTTAAATAGTCCCCTACAAGAATCACTGCTAAATAAGTTACGGAAACATAAAATACTGTTTGAATGATACAGGTAAACAAAATGGCCAAACCAATTTTATTCCCCCCTACGTTCGTCTCTTCAGCCAAGGTTGTAATAGCATCAAAACCTAGGTAAGCGACAATAACAATAGCTGCCCCGCCAATAACTGCTCCTATTGAAAATGAATCACCATCATAAATTGCATTATAGTTTATTAAAGTTAAATCCCCCGTTATAATATAGTGACTTGCGCTGAAAACGAAGGCAATCACCGCGATAATCATGAGGAGCACTAAAACTAAATTCAACTTAGCCGCTATATCAATTCCAATTATATTTATAATCGTGATTGGGATAGCGAAAATGAGAACCCAACCCCAAACTGGAATGCTTGGTACAAGGGCGTTTGCAAAACTTGCACTGATCAAAAAAGTTAGCATGGGTATCAACAGATAATCAAGGAGCATTCCCCATCCTGCTATAAATCCTATTTTAGGGTGTAGCGCTTTATGGGCGTAGGTATAGGTTGAACCCGCAACTGGGTAAGCTTCAACCATTTTACCGAAACTGTACGCCGTAAATAACATTGCAACAAAACCAAGAACATAAGAGAGGACAGAATGGCCCTGAGATACCAATGTGATAATTCCAAACATTGACATCGCTGCAACTGGTGCCATAAAGCCAAGACCAAAAATAACTAAATCTCGCATCTTTAAACTTCTTTTTAGACTTTGCCCATCTGATAAAATTTGAATGTTCCCTATTGATTTTTGTGTTTCTATAATCCCTACCCCCATTGGCGTTATTATAATTTTGTTATTTATACAAAACGTTACCCTCCATACCAATTCAAAACTTTTTCATTCAAGTCAACCCAGGCGCTTGCCTAACTGGACATTTCCATAGCCCGCACTCCTAATTCACGTCCGAAACCATTTTGTTTCATCCCTTCAAAAAATGCTGCATGGTTTAAGAAGCTGTATGCATTTACCTATTGATGTAATTGCTTATCTGAAACCTGAGAACCCATCTGGATTGTCGGACCTAGAGGATTTCCTACCCATATCGACTGTGCTTTCTTTACAAATAGCTCCATAAAATCATCTTAGATTGAATCTTGCACAAAATCTGCTTTGATAGGCAGGCAGTTTCTTTTCACTCTACTTCCGCAAGAAAATCAAAATACTCCCGCATTCTTAGCGCAGCTCTATATAGCAAACGGCCATGTTTCGATGGAACCATTTCAGCCAAAAGCCTTCCTAGTAGCTTTGACTGGAGGTCCACATCTTCTGGTCTGACCTCGGATAAGACGGAATTCACTTTTCAGTTCTGGGATTAATAAACGAAAATGTTCTGCCTAACACGGCCTCAACCCAGTTACAACTAATAAACAGTTAGTATTTCGTCATTCATCTGACTCCCCTCTTTGATTTTGTTGATTGCCCATTTTTCCTTAGAACTGTAGTAGGAAAATAAGCATTCTTTATATTAATTACAGATTATCAGATTAAGATAATTTGATATTGTAAAAATCGGAACATTCTAAATTTTCACCCAAGGATTCTTCAAGTATGCGCATGCCGGGTGCACTTAAAAAAGCAATTACTTAAATAAGTAATTGCTTGAGCTATACAAACATTATTTAGCTGGTTTTCAGGCAACTTTTTTGCCCAGTTAATTGATAAGGTGTCATGCATCCAAAATTCCGAAACTCATGAATCAAATGGGCTTGGTCATAATAACCATTCTCATAAATAACATCATTTAACGTAGAGTGGGTTGTCCTCAGAAGCATATTTAGTGATGATTGAAATCTTACTATTTGGCTAAATAATTTTGGGGAAATTCCAATATGATCTTCAAATTGTTTTCTTAAATATCTAGTTGAATATCCTACTTCTTCTGCAAGTTGAGCTATGGTAATATTACCTCTTGTCGCGTATATATTATATAATGCTTGTTTTATTAGTTTTGATGATTTATCAATCTCAAAAATTTGACTTCCCAATATTTCATTGAATATATTGACTCTCTCCGTAAAACTATCGTAGGTTACTACCCTTTCTAAAATATTCGTATTTACAGGAAACATTTCATTTAAGGAAACTTCTTTATCTGTAAGGTCTTTTATACCGAATTTTATTTTCTTAATATCTAGACATGGCAGAAAACGAAACCCAAAGTATGTACTGTTTGGGAGAAGGTTAATCTCTCTACTTTTAGTAACGCTTCCACAAATATTACCGTAATGCTGATCACAATTAATGAGAATATCGATACATCCATCCGGGATAACAGAAATTTGATTACTGACCCCTCCCATTTTAAATTGGTAAAACAGAATAGATGGTTGATTTGGTTTAATTCTAACTTTTTGTTCAGTATAGTAATCTGTCTGAAATTCAAAGTCAGGCTGAGACGGCAAGTAACTAATTATTTTGGAATTTAAAGGATTAATCAACTTTATACCACCTTTAATACAAATTAGTAAACGCTTACAAATCAATGTTTAATATGTGATAATTTCCTCGGTTAATCGAATAACAGCTAAATCAACGATTTGAAAGTTGCTAATGTTGTTTACGAATGTTCGTAAAATAAGTGTAATAAAAAAAGGAAAAATAATCAATAAAACTTTCGGAAAATTTAGATAATTAATTATCTCCCCTCAGTGTTCCTTTTATTTGCTGAAGATGGTAAATTCTTCGAAAAAGTAGACGAGTTACGAATAGCGGGCAGACTTTAAAACAGCTATAAAGAGCGCTTTCCCATTCATAGTAAGTTAAAAGCCTGTATCCCTTGTCACTCAAGGTTACAGGCTTTTCTAACAACGGTTCAATGCTTTATTGAGAAATATCTTCAAATCTATTAATATCCTCTTAATAGTATCGAGCTGTAAGTAATTTGAACTTCGCTGCAATCCTAAAACGGATAATCTAATTTACTTGTCTGTACGGATACCCATTTCGTAACAGTAAACTCATCTACAATCCATTCATATCCAAATCGCCCAATTCCACTTTGTTTCACTCCACCAAATGGAACATTTCCTTCTAGCACTGCAGGCATATCATTTATATGTGTTGTACCAGATTCGATCTCAAGGGCTAATCTTTCCCCTCTTTCTAAGTCACTAGTTATAATGGCAGAGGATAGTCCATATTCCGTGTCATTAGCAAAACGAATGGCCTCTTCATCACTTTCAGCCGGAATAATTTGTGCAACAGGACCGAAGATTTCACAAGATGCAAGACTTGAATCATTAGGTACATCAACAAATACAAATGGAGAAATAACATTCCCTGTACGGTCACCTTCTACGGCAACTTTTAATCCACTTTCCTTTGCTTTATTAACTAAATCCATGATTTTATCAGCTTGTTTTTCATTTATAACAGGTCCAATAATTGTGTTAGGGTCCTTGGGGTCTCCTACTGTTAATCCCTTTACTTTTTCTACGTATCTAGCAACAAATTCATCATAAATATCTCTATGAACAATAATTCGGTTTGTAATCGCACAGATTTGGCCACTATGCAAAAATTTCCCGAAGATGGCGGCTCTCACAGCTTGTTCAACGTCGGCATCTCCTAAAACTACCAAAGGATTATTGCCTCCAAGTTCTAATGCCATTTGTTTTAATGTTCCGCCTG
This sequence comes from Lysinibacillus sp. RC46, assembly GCF_041262385.1. Classification (NCBI taxonomy): domain Bacteria; kingdom Bacillati; phylum Bacillota; class Bacilli; order Caryophanales; family Bacillaceae; genus Lysinibacillus; species Lysinibacillus sp. RC46. Next base: position 84,630 of record NZ_JBGCCF010000014.1, read on the forward strand.
TTACCTTATTAATATGTTTTCCTACTGCAGTTGATCCTGTAAAACTGATAAACGAAGAATTCTTATTTAACAGGAATTCATCTCCTGATTCTTGAAGATCGGTTAAAATTGAATTAAACACTCCAGCAGGAAGTCCTGCTTCTTCGAAAGCCTTTGCAAAAACTTGTCCACCAACTATTCCAACTTGGAGATCTGGTTTATGAACAACACTGTTCCCGAGAGCAATGGCCGGGAAAATTGTTCTTGTTGCCATGTTAAATGGAAAGTTAAAAGGTGTGATGGACGTAATTACACCTAAAGGTAATCGATATACACGGCTAACCTTTCCTGGTGTAGTAGATGCATAATTTTGGGGTCTGTATATTTCATCAACCATATTAATAGAATCTTTTATGTCACTAACCCCAAAGCCAAACTCAATATGAGCTTTAAGTAGTGTTCCACCTGTTTCCCGTGTAATTAATTCCAAAATATGCTCTTTATTTTTCTCTAAATAGTCTAATGCTTTCGTTAAAACCTCTCTTCTTTGTTCTGGAGTAGATTTAGCCCATTCCTTTTGAGCTACTTTTGCTTTGTGATATGCGTCTTTTATTTGCTCTACATTCGCTAATTCTACAGATGTAATAGTTGACTGATCATATGGATCCTTTATTGAATAAGTTCTTTTACTACCACCCTCTACCCATTGACCGCCAATATAACTTTTGTTTATTTTACTTGCCCATTCAATGCAGTTCACATCTAAAGCCTGATTCTTTGTCATTTAAAGTCCCCTTCCTGAAATGAAAATCTATACTTAACGCGATGTAATCTAAATTGTAAGCGGTATTAATTGTTTTTTATTGTAAAAAGCGGAACTATACTTATCAGGATGATAATTGCTAAGAGAAGCAAAAAAATAAAAGAATAGGAATGAACGACTTACACGCCTTCTTACTTTTTAAAACGTGTATGAATATTGTTATACTTGTAAGTACCTTCCTCACTGAATTCAATCAATTCCATAGATAATGCCAGGTATCGTCTAGTAAATAGATCAGCAAAATGATCCTTCATTACTTCGAATAATTCGTCACAAGTTTCTTTCTTATTTTCAGCCGATCTTCCCGCCCCAATTTTTAATATAGCATGAACAAATGCATCATCTTCTGCTCCATCTGCTACTCGGTAATCTTGAAGTTCAACTGCTCTTGATCGAATTCCTCCAGTCGGAAAAAGATTACTACGGCTAATCAAAACATCATTCACTTTTTTAAGCAAATTCGGAATGTCTGTTTCTTTCTTTATGTTATCGGTATACTCAACAATAAAATGCGGCATGTTTTCATCCCTTTCACTGACTAAAAATAGCGTTATCACTTTTAGTTTTTAAGAAATGTTTTTCGCTAATAATGGTATTTACTAGTCGTCCCACTCCTTCAATTTCAGTAATGACTTCATCTCCTTCCTTTGTATCAACTAAGCCCTCAGGCGTACCAGTAAGGATAATGTCGTTTTTATTTAATGTCATAAAACTACTTAAATACTCAATTAATTGCGGAATACTAAAAATCATATCTTTCGTTGTGCCTTCCTGAGTCACTTTTCCATTTACATAAGTACGCAATGTAAGATTCATAGGATCTTCAACATCTTTTGCATCGACTAGCCATGGACCGATTGGTGTACAAGTATCTCTATTCTTCACTTTTAAATTTGGACGATAATAGTTTTCTAAATAATCACGGATGGCATAGTCATTTGCAACGGTATATCCTGCTACATAATCATAAGCATCTTCTCGTTTAATGTTTGTCCCGGAACGACCAATGACAACTGCAAGTTCACATTCATAATGCATATTGGTAGCCTCAGCCGGTCGGTAAGTCTGACCTCGATGACCAATCAAAGTATTAGGACCTTTTAGAAAAACTAAAGGTTCTGTTGGTGCTTGAAAAGCAAGTTCCTTTGCATGATCTGCATAATTTAGTCCTAAAGCAAAAATGGTTCTAGGTTGGACAGGCGGTAGCCAGACCACTTCCTCCTCAGAAACAATTTGTCCATTATCTAGTTTCAGGTGACCATCATTTGTTTCAATTGCTTGATGAATGACATCCTGAAATACTACACGTGCATGTTTCATAATAATCGCGCTCCTTTACAAAACAATGAGATTTTCATTTAACTGTATTTTCCAAATAACCGATTCCATCGATTGCAATCCGTACTCGATCTCCCTCTTTCACAAGCGGGGGATTTTCAGGTACCCCAACCAGTAAAACATCTCCCTCATACAGCGTCATGAATTCCGAAATTTCAGAAATCAATTGCGATACAGGACGAATTAAATTGGCCGTTGTATTCTTTTGTTTTAATTCATCGTTAACGAATACAGTAATCGTCAACTTATTAGGGTCAGAGATTGCATCGCGTTCAATAATCCATGGACCTACAGGGCAAAAGTTATCTCTTGCTTTTTGTTTAATAGCTGGTCGATAAAAATTCTCATGTGGAATACTCACATCATTTACAATGGTGTATCCTAATACATGATCTAAAGCTTTTTCTTCTGTTACACGAGTAGCATTTTTCCCTATGACAATGCCTAATGAGGCACCTACTTGCAGATGAGATGTATCCTCGGGTAATGGAATTGAAGATTTAAATCCAGTAATGGTGTTCACCGGTTTTATATATAAGACAGGCGCTTTGGGAGGCTGTTTATAAGGTTCTTTTGTTAAAGATGAACCTAATGCCTTAATCTCGCCACTATAATTTAATAAAGCCCCATATACTGTACCCGAAATTGGCGCCTCCAAAGAGGACTGTTCTACGGTTAAATTTCTATCACCGAGAATAATTGTATTGCTTTGAGGATCTACTTCCACTTCTTTTGTGTGAAGGGTTTCACTAAATTTAATAATTGCCTTACTCATAACTATTCACTCCTCTCATAAACTCGTAAATTCTTCTGATAATTACTTAATATTATTGACCTTGCAAAACTATTACTAATGATTAACTACACCTTTAACATCATTACCTATATTTGACTTAACGATAATTTTTGAAAAATTATCCTCTACATTTTTTGACTTACGGGCTCCTATATATGTACCAATATAGCAGCCTAAGAAACCTAACGGTATTGAAAGAATTCCTGGTGATGCAAGAGGGAAAATAGGATTACCAGTAAATAAGGCTACACCTGGTTGTGGATTCCAAACATTTGGACTTAACATAACCAGACCAATCGTGCTAATTAATCCTATAAGCATCCCAAAGATTGCTCCAGTTTTGTTGAATTTTCTCCAAAAAATAGTTAATAAAATAACTGGTAAATTCGAACTCGCTGCTAATGTTAGAGCGAGTGATGATAAAAAGGCAACATTAAAATTTTGAAGAAATAGTGATAAGGCAACGGCACTAGCAGTGATGACAATCGATGCAAGACGTACCATAAACATTTGCTGTTTTTCGGTTGCTTTCCCGTCTTTTAAAATTTCGTTATAAAAGTCATGGGAAAATGCTGTTGCTCCTGTAACTACAATTCCAGCAACAACTGCGAGAATAGTAGCAAAAGAAACCGCAGAAATGAAAGCAAACATAAAATCTCCGCCAATAAACTTTGCTAATAATGGCGCTGCCATATTCCCTGCTGGGTTAGCCTCTATAATATTCGAAGTCCCAACTAGTTTTGCTGCTCCAAGCCCAAGGAAAATGACCATAATATGGAATAGCCCCATAATCCACATAAGCCAAACAACTGACTTTCTGGCAACCTGAGCATTAGGTACAGTTAAAAAGCGAACTAATACATGGGGTAGACCCGCTGTCCCAAGAATGAGCCCAAGTGTTAAAGAAGCTGCATCCCATCCGTTTTTATATTTTAAACCAGGATTTAAGAAATCAATTCCAAAAGGAGTGGCTGTTTTCATATCAGTAAAAATGCCAATAAAATTAAAATTAAATTTCCACATAACCATGACAAACATAATAAAGGTTCCACCTACTAAAAGAACGGCTTTAATAATTTGAACCCAGCTTGTTGCGGTCATTCCTCCAAACAAAACAAAAGCTAACATAGCAACACCAACAATAAGGACTGAAATATTATACGGAATACCTAATAATAATTTGAATAAAGCTCCTGCAGCAACAAGCTGTGCGAGCATATAAAAAACTGAGATGATTATTGTATTGAAGGCAGTTACACCTCGTACTTGTTTAAACTTAAATCGCGCAGTAATCATATCACCTAGCGTATATTTCCCAAGATTCCTTAATGGTTCTGCAACTAAAAATAAAATGACAAGAAAAGAAACAAGGGCACCGTACATGAGGAAAAATCCGTCATATCCCGTTAAAGAAAAGGCTCCAATTAACCCTAAAAAGGTAGATGCAGACATAAAGTCTCCAGCTAAAGCAAGACCATTTTGCCTAGCAGTCAGACCACCTCCAGCTGTATAAAAAGAACCTGCCGTTTTTGTTTTTTTTGAAGCATAGTACGTAATGAAAAGTACCCCTATTGACATGAGTATAAAAAGAAGAATAATATCCCATCCCATATGTCTACAGCCCCTCTTTTACTATGATTTGCTTTACCTTTTCGTCAAATTCAGCAGCCTTCTTTACATAAACACTGCATACCCCAAATGACATAAAGATAATTGAAATACCGTAAATCCACGCCAACGTAATGTCTCCTATTACTTGGACGTTTAATAGATTTGTAAACAAGGCTAGGAATGGTAAAGCTAGTGAATAAGCCAAATAAAAAATTGTGTATGGAATAATAAACTTTTTCTTATATAAAAGTAGTTGTTTAAAATCCTCCGAAGCGGAAATTTTGTCGTAATCTATTTGTTTGTTGTCTTGTTGTTCGATGTCTTTTTTCACACTACTCTGTTCTTTTACTAGCTCCAAATTGATAGCACCTCTTTCCTAATAATTTAATAGGGTACTTAAATGCTTCTAATTCTTCGATTTTTAATTTCTATTAAAAACCACTAGTTTTAGCTCTGTCATTTCCTCTACAGCATATTTTATTCCTTCTCTTCCAACTCCACTTTCCTTCACACCCCCATAAGGCATGTGATCTACACGAAACGTTGGAATGTCATTAATCATTACGCCTCCAACATGAAGATTTTCAGCTGCAGTTAACGCTGTATGAACATTATCCGTGTATATTCCCGCTTGGAGACCATATCGCGAATCATTTACTTGCTCAATTGCTTCTTCTACTGCTTGAACTTTATTGATGATCACAATTGGAGCAAACACTTCTTGACACGAAACTTTTAAAGAAGACTCTGCATTTAATATTACCGTTGGCAATAGAATATTCCCTTTTGCGATTCCCCCAGTTGCTACTTCTGCTCCATGTTGTTTCGCCTCATGAATCCAGTCTAAAGTACGTTCCACATCTCCTTTTGAAATAAGCGCTGAAACATCCGTACTTGGATCTAAAGGGTCACCAATTTTGAGTTGTTGAGTTGCTTCAACGAATTTTTGTACAAATGTTTCGTACAAACTTTCATGAATATAAATTCGTTGTAATGATATACATACTTGACCTTGGAAAGAAAAGGCTCCCTTCACACAACGATTAATAATTGAATCAATATCGATCCCTTTATCAATAATAACGGCTGCATTTGAACCCAGTTCTAATGTCACGCGCTTCAGTCCTGCTTTGTTTCGAATACCAATCCCAACAGCTGGACTTCCCGTAAATGTAATAGCTGCAATTCTACCATCGGTCACGATTTTATCCCCCACGACTCTTCCGCTTCCAGTAATAACATTAAAAGCTCCATTAGGTAAACCAGCCTCCTGTAACAACTCGGCTAAAAAGAAGGAAGATAGTGGAGTTTGACTTGCCGGTTTTAATACAATTGTATTTCCTGCGGCAATGGCAGGACCTACTTTATGGGCAACTAAATTCATCGGGAAATTAAATGGAGTAATCGCTCCAATAACCCCAATAGGTTCACGCACCGTATATGCTACTCGTTTTTCTCCACCTGGTGCAGCATCCAATGGAAGCGTTTCTCCATGAATTCGCTTTGCTTCTTCAGCTGCAAACTTATACGTTTGTATTGTTCGTTTCACTTCATCGATTGCAGTAGCAATTGGTTTCGCTGCTTCTAAAGCGATAATTTCTGCAGCTTCATCTAAACGCTTCTCAAACAAAGCTACCAAACGTTCCAAAATAGCTGCACGTTCGTGAGCTGGCATTTTCGCCATTACTGTTTTTGCACGAACTGCAGCTTCAATCGCCTCATTCACTTCTTTTTCATTAGCCTTAGGAATATATGCAATAACATCTCCAGAGTATGGAGATGTTAGAGATGCATGTTCAGTGGCTTCTTGCCATTGACCATCAATGTATAAATTTTTCTTTCTTGCTTGCACTTTTAAATTCATATTCTACTCCTTTCTGTTATATCCAACTATTAATTAGATCACTAGCTCATCTTTTTTCATGTATTCATTCATTCCATATGACTCATTTTGCTTGCCATATTTATAATCTAGCCACCTTACCTTAATCCGCTTCTTGTATGGGTTTACAGAACAATCTTTCAATTGTATTAGTAATGAAGAGTGTTGCTCATTTATAGATATTTGGTGGCAGGTTCCATCATAATTTTTACCATCTATTTCAACTTGAATATGGTAAATACCAGGTTTAGGCATTCGGTATCTCTTTTTTACTATTAATTTAAGAAACTGATGTTTTTTGTAAAAAAGAGAACTTTGATTCACTTCTCCATTAATTTCATAAAAATCGCCAAGGTACATAGGAATCTTTTGCACATGACCTTCATCAAGCAATTTTCGGATTGCTGTTGAACTAATTTTTTCATCACAATGTTGGATCTTTGAGACAGTCGTTACTTCCAAGCTTCCGGGATTATACTCTGATAACGTTTTCATATTACCGAGTCCTTTATAGCCATAATGATAATCAAAGCCTGCTACAACATGTATACATCCAAGTTCTATAATGTATTGTTCAACAAAATCGTTAGGAGAAAGACGGGCAAACTCAGGGCTAAACTCAACAACAAATAATTTCTCAACACCCAGCTTTTCAAATCGATCTTCTTTCAAAGGAAGCGGAGTTAAATAAGTCATTGGCTCCATATGAGGAAAGAGTATATCTTTTGGGTGCGGATAAAACGTCATAACACCAAAGGCGCATTGTTTTTGCACAGCAATTTGTTTTGCTGTTTCAAGAATTCTTTGATGACCGATGTGAACTCCATCAAAAAAACCAAGGGCCAAAACACAAGCTTCTAATTCAGTGAACTTTGATTTATCAATTGAACTTTTGATATAAATTGTCTTCATCGTTGGCCCTCTCCTTATATGTTAAGTTAACTGCGGTGCAGCGAGCTGGCCATATTTCCCTGCAAAGAATGTCAGAGGATTTCCTTCACGAAGGACAATATCTTCTACTTCTCCAAGGAACAGCGTATGGTCACCAGCTACTTGCTTTCCATATACATTGCATGTAATATTCGCCAGCGCATCCTTTACTACCGACATTTCATTTAGTCGGTCAAATTCTGGTTCACGCTTTTCTTTGATCTGGCCGGCGAATAACATAGAAACTTCTTGCTGGTCTTCCGATAAAATATTCACTGCAAATTTACCGGAGCGGTTAATTTTATCCAGCATTTTTGCATTTTCTTTAATCGATATTAGTACGAGTTGCGGGTTTAACGACACTGACATGAAGGCATTTGCTGTCATGCCATGAGGCTCTCCATCAATGTCCGTTGTAATAACTGTTACACCGGTTGCAAATTTACCCATGGCATCTCGAAATGTACGATCATCCATTGAAATTCCTCCATTCTTTTTATTTAAATAACTAATTCTGGTTTGCGCTGTGCAAGGTTTGGTGCCGTCGATTGAATTTGTTCATTGGTTTCAATATCTAAAAACGAAGACGTTTCATTAAACCAGCTGTCCGGTGCTTTTGCCCCCCATAATGTTTGACGACGTGGGTCATTTAAATCCCATCGAATTGGCTCGAAGTCATTGTCACTTGTTAAGTAATCTCCGTTATACAGCTCAATGCGGTATCCATCTGGATCTCTTAAATACAAGAAGAACGCATTGGATAAGCCGTGGCGAGCTGGACCTCTTTCAATGTTCTCTGAATAACCAAGAGAAGCTAAAACATCGCAGCAGTGAATTAGAGCAAGTGGATCCGGTAGCCAGTAAGCAAAGTGATGAAGACGCGGACCATCTCCGTTCATAAAGGCTTGATCATGCACGGTCTGTTTGCGGTGGAGCCATGCAGCCCAGATATTCCCATCTTCTATAGTTGTATATTCAGAACATGCAAAACCTAGCTCGTTGATAAAGAAGTTGTAAGCTTTTTCTACATCCGGTACAGCACAGTTTACGTGGTCAATCCGCTGAATTCGGGCACCGCTGTATAAGTCGTAGCGCTGAAGTAAGCGCTCTGCTTTTTCAATCTTACAGAAAAATTCAAGAGGCATCCCTGAAATATCATGTACATGCAGTGCACGCCCAAGAGCATGCTGAGTTCCTTCCTTAAGCCACTTTGTTTTTAAGCCTTTTGATTGAAATAATTCGGCCAGACGGTCAAGATCTTCTTCTTTTGCTACTTTGTAACCGAGTGCGTGTACCCCTAACTTATCAGACTTTTTAAGAACCAAGCTGTGGTGTGTGTGTTCTTCAAGCCCTCTCAAATAAACACAGTCGTCCTTTGTTTCCGTTTCAATCATGCCGAGCGCTTTTACATAAAAATCTTTTGAACGGTCTAAATCCTTCACATTAATAACCGTTCTGGCAATACGAATGATATTGAAATCCATACTCCTCATCTCCCTTAGTCGTTTAATTAGCTATTTTTAGCAAACTCTTCTGATCGATCCAAAAATTCTTTTACACGATCAACATATTCCTGTTTGTCATATCCGTTATAAAGCGTACTTGCCATTCTAATTGGATCACCAAAGAAGAAGCGCTCATAAAGTGTTTGTCGAGAACCGAATGAACTTATACATACATCCCATGCCAAACGATAAAGTTTCACACGATTATAAGCATCCCCAGTGGCTGATTGTAAATACTTATCAAGATCCGGACGAATATCAGAATTGAAGTCTGATTCTGATGGAATCGCCATTAAGCCACTTGCACCCATTAGTTGCATAATTTCTGTAAAGCGAGGGTAAATTTTTGGGAAGTAATGACGTGCTACATTTAACGGTGCAAACTCTGGTGTCATAATTCCCCATCTATCTACTTTTGCATTTGCTTCGGCAGCAACGACATATGCTTTCATCGTTTCAAGTGCAATAATTACCTCAGAGATTTTCTCCTGTATATGTTGGTATTGGCCAATATTAATTGTCTCTGCCATTAATTGAAGAATACCAAGTACAAACTCTGTCTTCGCAATATTTTTTGATACAACTTGATGCGTCATATGAACAACTGCATTACTTTCATTGTAGGCCTGGTTGCACACATTAACATCACCAAGGGCAAAGACTCGATTCCACGGAACGACAACATCATCAAACACAACAATGGTATCCATTTCTTCAAAGCGAGATCCTAGCGGATGGTCGAAATGAGACTTACCATAATCAAAAGATTCTCGACAAATAAATTTTAAGCCCGGTGTGTTATTAGGAATAGAAAATGCAAATGCATATGGATTTTCTTCAGCTGATTGTTTTAACAAAGTAGATGGGAATACCATGATTTCATCGGTAATACCACCTTGAGTAGCAAGTAATCTTGCCCCTTTAATAACGACCCCTTCAGATGTTTTCTCTTTAATCCGTGCTGCAATAAACGGATCTGGAAGCTGTGCTGAATTTACTCCCCTATTGACTTGAGGCTGAATCAACGTATGTGTTAAAGATAAATCATTTTCACGACAATACTCGTAGTAGTTGGTCATGTTTTCGGCATAGATGGAGTCCTGTTTTCCAAACATTTCTGAAGCTGAACCATACGCCATCATCCCGACATTAATGTAATCAGGGGAACGTCCCATCATGCCACCATTATATTTCGCCCATTCTTGCATCATTTTGCGACGTGTCACCAAATCTTCTTTTGTTTTTGGCTGAATAAAAGATGTACCTACCCGTTCACCAGTTGTTGGAGATACATATGTCATGTAATCCTTTTTGTCTGGATCATGTTGCAAATCGTAAAGTTCTGCCTGAGTCTTCATAACCCCTTTAAAAGCTGAATGTTCAGAAATCTTCCCTTCTACTCGTTTGCCATCAATCCATATATTTGCCTGTGCATTATCAACTCTTTCAATATATTGCTTTCCTGTTTTTGCTGGCATTATTGTGTCCCCCTTAAAAAATAGTTTTTACTTCCCAAATTGCGGAATATGATGATCACCTATAGCAACATGGATTACCTTTGGTTCTGTATAGAATTCAAAAATTGCGTAATGACCACCCTCTCTTCCAATTCCACTATCTTTCGTACCGCCAAATGGAATTCGAAGATCTCGTACGTTTTGAGCGTTAATCCAAAGCATACCTGCTTCAATAGCATCCGCCATACGATGTGCTCGTTTTAAATCTTTTGTCCATACAAAACCAGCTAGTCCGTAAGATACGTCATTTGCCATATGAAGTACTTCTTCATCTGTTTCAAATTCGATTACGGCCATAACGGGACCAAAGATTTCTTCCTGACATACTCTCATGTCATTTCTTGCATTTAATAAAAGTGTCGGTGGTACAAAATTACCTGCCTTTACCTTCTCCGGAACCACTCCCTGAATTACTTCACAACCTTCTTGTTTAGCGATTTCTATATATTTTTTTACTTTGTTGTAGTGATCTTTTTCAATTAGCGGACCAAGCTGAGTTGATGAATCCATTGGGTCACCGATTTTAATGTTAGCGACACGTGCTTTTAATTTTTCAACAAATTGATCTTTAATATTTTTATGCAAGAATACTCGAGAATTGGATGTGCAACGTTCCCCATTAAAAGAGAAAATCCCCCATATTGCTGCATCTAGAGCTCGTTCAAGATCTGCATCATCAAATACAATTAAAGGTGATTTCCCACCAAGCTCCATCGATGTTTTCTTTAAAGTATCCGCAGAGTTTTTAATAATAGTGGAACCTGTAGTCGTTTCACCTGTAAATGAAATCGCTTTCACATTTGGGTGAGCAACAAGAGCAGCCCCTGCAGTTTCTCCAAAACCATGAACGACATTAAAAACTCCATCCGGAACTTGAGCTTTATGAATAATTTCAGCTAATTTATTTGCAGTTAATGGTGAAAGTTCAGCTGGTTTTAGCACAACAGTATTTCCAGTTGCTAATGCAGGCGCTACTTTCCAAGTCTCTAACATGAATGGGGCATTCCACGGAGTAATTAATCCTATAACTCCTAATGGTTTATAAACTGTATAATTAATGAATTCATCATCCATTGGGTAAGATTCACCATGCAATTTTGTCTCAACCATTCGTGCGTAGAAACGGAAATTTTCTGCAGCACGTGCGGTTTGATTTCTTGTTTGGCTAATTGGCAGACCTGTATCTAATGATTCTAAGAAAGCAATTTCTTCAATCTCCTCATCGATGATATCTGCAATTCTATTAATATATTTCATTCTTTCTTTCAATTTCATCTTGCCCCACGGACCATTCTCGAACGCTTCTTTTGCTGAAAGAACAGCTTGATTTATATCCGCTTCACGTCCCTCAGCGATATAGTTGTTTATTTCATTGGTAAATGGATTTTTATTTTCAAAAGTAGCACTTGATTCACTGTCGACAAACTGTCCATTAATATAGAGTTTTACATTTTCTACTTGCTTGTGTTCGTGATTTTTTTGAGTCTCAGTTACTTGAACTTGCATGTTATTACACTCCTCATTCTTCTCTTACTCCTGTAACGAGGAGTAAGAGAATTTTTTAGATTTTGAATTATTATTTAGTTACAATCTCATTTGATAAAATGCCGTATTGATTTAAAACTTCACGAATTTCATTTTGAAGTGCCTCAGATGGTAAATCCATTGGCTTGCGTAAAACTGGCGTAATTTTACCCATCATGCCCAGAGCTGCTTTTACTGGTCCAGGGTTAGTTTCTTTGAATAACACATCATTTAATGTCATCAATTCATAATGAAGATTTAAAGCTTTTTCAGCGTCGCCTTCCTCCCAAGCATTGTGCATTTCTGCTACTTTTGCTGGTGCAACGTTTGCTGTGGCGCTAATAGAACCTTTTCCACCGATTGTTAACATTGGGTAGCAAAGAAGTTCAATTCCCGAGAATAGACTAAAATCTCTCCCACAATTTAATAGCACCCGATTGACATGTTCAAAATCTTTATTTGACTCTTTGGCACCAATAATGTTCGGGCAATCTTCAACAAGTCGAGCCATTGTTGTTACTTCCATATTTACACCCGTTCTTCCAGGGATGTTATATATAATAATTGGAATATCCACGGCATCGGCAATAGTTTTATAGTGTTTATATAATGCTTGCTGGGAAGGCTTGTTATAGTATGGAACAATGACCATCGCAGCATCTGCTCCCATTTCTTGAGCAGCCTTTGTTAGCCGAAGTGCTTCATTATGATTAACTGATCCCGTTGCTGGAACAAATGGAACTCGTCCGTTAATCGTTTTAATTGCTGTTTCCATCACAAGCTCTCTCTCTTCGATCGTTAGAGAACTAGGTTCCCCAGATGTACCGGTTACCGAAATACCATGGCTCCCACTTTCTATTTGCCAGTTAATTAAACTTTTAAATGTCTGTAAATCTAAGCTTTCATCTTCTTTGAATGGTGTAATAACTGGTGCAATTGAACCTTTTAAACTTTCTTTAGCTTTTCGAATTCTAGACATTTTATCTTCTCCCTCTATACCTTTTTATGGAATCGTTTACAAGATTAATGTATCATTAAGTATAAAATATTTAAAATATTTAAAATATTCGTGATGCATACAAAATAAATATACTTCTAAGGAGGAATTTCATGGATATAAGACAATTGCGATACTTTGCCACTATTGTTGAAGAAGGCCAAATCACTCGAGCAGCAAAAAAATTGCATATGGCCCAACCCCCTCTTAGTCAACAGCTAAAAGCGCTGGAGGAAGAACTTAGTACTCTTTTGGTAGTACGCAATGGAAAGAATATAGAACTAACAGCAGCAGGAAAAGTTTTGTATAAGAGAGCTACCAATCTGTTAAGTCAGATTGATGAAACAATTATGGAAGTGAAAGAAGTAGGAGAAGGACTTAAGGGTACCTTATCAATTGGATCTGTAAAAACATGCTTTTCTCACTTACCTGAACGCATTCGTTTTTTCCGAGAAAAGTATTCAAACGTTACATTTCGTTTATACGAAGGGGATACCTATCGATTATTACAAGATTTAAGAAATAGGCATATTGAGGTTGCTATAGTCAGGTTACCTTTAGAATCAGAATCAGATGACTTATCCTCACTGCCATTACCTCCGGACCATTTTGTAGCCGTTATCCCCGAGACGTGGAATTATGAAAATACATTAAAACTAGATGAACTTTCAAGTATGCCACTAATGTTGCTACAACGTTTTAAGGGTGTTGGTCAATACGAACTGGTTATAGAAGCTTGTAGAAAATATCACTATGAACCAAATATTGTCTGTCAATGTTCAGACGCTGATATGATTATGTCCCTAGTTAGAGAAGGTGTCGGTGCTTCCTTACTTCCAATATCTGTCTTAAGTTCATTTTCTATGAATGGCCTGAAAATATTGGAGCTCGAAGAACTTAGTATCCAATCAGATTCCGCCGTTATCTGGTTGAAGGACCGTTACCTTTCAAAAAGTGCTATTAAATTTATCGAAACTTTTAAGAGGGAATACAATTTAAATAATTTACAAGTAGAATGACTCAAATGATTCTATAAATCATATGTGTTGTAATCCAATGCATTATGTCGAGTTATTAAAAGATAAAGATTGCAAAACTACGAGGGATGATTAAAAATTCATCGAAAGAAAATTCATGACTAAGAATGAGAGAATAAATGAAGATCATCCACTTTATTTACCTTTTTATATTGGTCTTCATTGTGGTGTTCGGGTCGGAGAATTATGCGGGCTTGAATGGAAACATATAAATTTTGATGAAATGGTAGTAGAAATTGAACAGCAACTAATAAATAAAAAATAAAAATTTACAGATGAAAATGAAAAAGAATATTTTAGACTATGGAAATGTATAGTCAAGTTTATCTTTTTATATTTCTATTTAACCGACAATCCTTTACTACATAAGGATTTTTCGGTTGTTTTTTATTTAATTTTATTCATGCTTTTATCGCCTTATTTTCTACATATGGTGGTGATATGATGTGCAAAAATAAGACCATCCGTCACACACTGGAGTGGTCTTTATATCTCTATCAATGTAAACAGTCTTGTTAACATCTATGTAAGGCTTTTAAATCGATTGTTCTAAGAATTGATGAATAAATCTTCATTGTGCTTTCTTTAGATTTAATTTGTACAAAATATTTTTCGGGAACTGTTGATAAATGCCCGTTTACAACCCTCTAGCCTTCCCCTAATAACACACCGTCAAATACATTTTGGTTATTAAATGCAAAAAGGCAGTTGAAAATCAGATTCTGCCGCACTTTCAACTGCCAACTCAAATATTTGATTACAAGGTTGTTTTTTCGATTAAATTTTGTTGCAGCGAACTGCGTTTTTTTTGTTCTGCTCCTCTAAAAACTAGAGATTATCAAGGACTAACTGGAGGAGTAAGCCCTGTAAGAACAGGAGTTATAACACTAGTTCCAGCTCCAAGGCGAATTTGTTGAACTTGTAGTACTTTTACAGTAAGCTCTAACACGATTTTTTCACGTAATGTGTCGAAAGTGCCTTCTGGTGCTGCCATAACCGGTGAAAAGTCAAGTTCAAAGAAGTTTGCAGCTACTAACTCGCCAAATGGTTGTTCATTGTATTTAACTAGATTTTGGAAGAATGCTTTATCCAATCGAGCATCCATTTGCGTAGTTTCATTAAGGAAGTTCGCTTCCGCAAACTCGGAAATTCCTAAAATCGGAGTAGGGCCTCCAAGTGTTTGTGGGAAAGTAAGGTCTGTAAAACCTGAAAACGGAACATCGGCAATTCTATCTTGGAGTGCCCCGTTACATGCTGCTGAAGCATATTCTATATTTTTGCGAATATTTCCAGCTACAAATAATTTAGCTCTTGTTACCGCAAAAAAGTCAGTGCCAGCAATACGCGCAAAAGCAACCGGTACTAGTTTCACTTGATTTAGGAATACATTTTTTTTCACTCTTTTGATTTCTGTTGCTGCAGGACTAAGCGTAATATCAGACTCCACAGCAATTTGAAGTGTTGGTTCTGCAAGTACAACTGGAACTTTAATAGTTGGAGTCACTAACGGTGTAGCGACTACTGGAGTAGTAGCAGTAGTTAATGGTATCTGTTCTGTTGATGTTACTGGACAAGGTTCGACTTGATTAACTTGAATATCTAATTGATCACTCAAAAAATTCCCTCTTTTCATTTTTTTAGTATTAGAGAGCGCTCTCTATATTGCTAGAATATGTAGCGATTAATTCTATGTATAGACGTGTATACTAGTTTTTTCTGATTTTTAAAAAGGGATTTTTAGGATGAATATTAAAATGCTAGATACTCACCATTTTTAGCACCTAGTTTTAATTGTTTAGTTACCTATTTCAACTGGAGAATTTCAAGAAAATAATAGTCAAAAGTAGAAGCAATATTACGAAGAAAGATTTTAGTGTATGAAAATTTTATGGCTGGAGGAATATGTTGACCTAAAAAAAGAAAATGGAGAACATTGTACGCCAAGTGTCATCAAATATAATACTAGAAAAATTAAATATTAGTTTTAACTATCACTCATTGCGTCACACACATACAACGACATTAATAGAGAATGGTACATCTGTTAAAACTGTATAAAAAAGATTGGGACATAGCAGGTCAGCAACTACTGAAGACCGCTATGTCCATTTAACTCAAAAGATGGCAAGAGATGCTGTCGATATTTTTAATTCCATCGCAAAAGATTTATAAATTGCTGGCACAATTTTAATGCGGTGGCAAATCGGTGGCAACCTCCACCATACTAATATAAAAACACACAATTAAAATCCTTATAAACGTTGTTATATCAACATTACTTCGAATCATCCATCTTCAGAACAGCCATGAATGCTTCTTGTGGTACTTCGACTGAACCTACTTGTTTCATACGTTTTTTACCTTCTTTTTGTTTATCAAGAAGTTTTCGTTTACGAGAAATATCCCCACCGTAACATTTCGCTAATACGTTTTTACGCATAGCTTTAATTGTTGAACGTGCCACAATTTTTTGGCCAACAGCTGCTTGAATTGGCACTTCAAATTGTTGACGTGGAATTAATTCTTTCAATTTTTCAACGATCACTTTGCCACGCTCGTATGCAAAGTCACGGTGTACGATAAAGCTTAGTGCATCGACTTGCTCACCATTTAATAAGATATCCATCTTCACTAGTTTTGAAGTCTGATAACCAATGAGTTCATAGTCAAATGAAGCATAGCCCTTCGTATTCGACTTTAAATAATCAAAGAAATCATAAACGATTTCTGATAACGGCATTTCATAAACAATGCTGACGCGTGTCGTATCAATATAATCCATTGTCATAAAATTACCGCGCTTTAATTGACAAAGTTCCATAACAGCTCCTACATAATCGTTTGGTACCATAATTGTAGCTTTTACATATGGTTCTTCCACTCGATCAATCTTTTGAGGATCCGGCATAAATGAAGGGTTGTCAACCTTTACTATAGATCCATCCGTCATTTGAACATTGTAAATTACAGAAGGCGCTGTTGTGATTAGATCAATGTTAAACTCACGCTCAATACGCTCTTGAATGATTTCCATGTGTAAAAGCCCCAAGAAGCCACAACGGAAACCAAATCCTAGTGCTTGTGATGTCTCTGGCTCATATTGAAGTGCAGAGTCATTAAGTTCTAACTTTTCTAACGCTTCACGTAAGTCATTATATTTCGCAGTATCGATTGGATATAATCCGCAGTATACCATTGGATTTAAACGACGATAACCTGCTAATGGCCCATCTGCTGGGCGATTCGCAAATGTAACTGTATCCCCCACACGAGTATCACCTACATTTTTAATAGACGCTGTTAAATAACCTACGTCACCGACTGTTAATTCATCTTGTGCTACAACTTTCGGTGTGTGTATACCAACTTCGATAACTTCAAATTCTGCTCCAGTAGCCATCATACGAATTTTATCGCCAGGTTTTACTGTACCATTCATGATTCGAATGGAAATAATAACACCTTTGTAAGCATCGTAAACAGAGTCAAAAATAAGGGCTTGTAATGGTGCATCCGGGTCACCAGTTGGTGCAGGCACTTTCTCTACAATTTGTTCTAAAATATCTTCAATCCCGATACCGGCTTTAGCAGAAGCTAAAACCGCTTCAGAAGCATCTAACCCAATTACGTCTTCAACTTCTTGACGTACACGTTCCGGATCCGCTGCTGGTAAATCAATTTTATTGATAACAGGTAAAATTTCTAGGTCGTTATCAAGCGCTAAGTATACATTTGCTAGTGTTTGTGCTTCAATACCTTGTGCTGCATCGACAACTAAAATTGCACCCTCACAAGCGGCTAAACTACGTGATACTTCGTATGTGAAATCGACGTGTCCCGGTGTGTCGATTAAATGGAATGTATACACTTCACCATCTTTCGCTTCATACTTTAATTGGACTGCATTTAATTTAATCGTAATGCCTCGCTCACGCTCTAAATCCATTGAGTCCAGGAGCTGTGCCTTCATTTCACGAGATGTTAAAGATTTCGTTTGCTCTAAAATACGGTCAGCAAGCGTTGATTTCCCGTGGTCAATATGTGCAATAATAGAGAAATTTCGTATATTCTCTTGTCTTTTTAAACGTGCTTCTCGGTTCATCTTTTCCACTCCTAATTAAACTATAATGAATTATACTATGAAAGATATGCAAAGTACAACAACAACTAGACTCAAAAGCCTATTACATCAATACTTATAAGTGTTTTTACGGTTTTTAGATTTTGCAAGATAAGGCATATAAATGCATGGATTTGGGGCTAAATGGGGCTAATAAAAATATGGCGAGCGTGTGTACAGGAATGTGTGAGTAAGAAAAATTGAGGCTAATTGCTTCGGTCTTTTTTTGTTAGTAAATTATAAGAATAGCACACTTACATAAAAATTTGCACTGCTTGGTACAGTGCATTTCTAGGTACATTCGATAACCCTTCAGAGCTAATTATGGAAGGTAACTTTATTTTCTAAATAACTACAGTTAGAACAAAGGTAATCTTTATTGATAAATATAGCACTGTACATATTTGTCCAAGGAATATGTTCAGAACATCTTTCGCATTTATCTACATATTTATCACCTAAAATACCATTCTCTAAAAAGACATGCCATTGTTTATCCGATAAACTTTCAGATCCATTTTTTATGAGGAGCAATGATATTTCTAACGCTTCACCATCGTCAAATCTATTCTCGCTTATTAGTTCTTTCAAATATGAAATAAATTTAGATGGTTCTCTTAATATTCTTTGTTTAAGCTGTTCTCCTTGCATAAAACCTCTCCTTTTTCCAACTACTTTAATTCGACAAAAGGGGATGATTTCCTTCTGAATTAGACAATAAATAATGCAGGATTATACTTAAGTGTCGAAGGAAGTACTTTGTAAACACTCCTCAAATTTCACGATTTCTCATTTTTAAGAAGCATAGCGAAAAGACGACTATTATTAGACTTTTAGTTACCGCCTCACAGGTGAAAATGATCAAATCCACGACGGCATATTAGGAGAAATTTGTTGGAATTAGTTAGAAATCCATACACTGATGATTGATAAAGATATTCGCGGTGTCTAAGTTATGTCCAGGCCAGCTGTTAAACCGCTTGGCGTTTTGATAATGCACTTCAAGACTCACAAAAAGCTGATTGGCCATTTTACAACGGGCAATCAGCTTTTTTATCGTTTAGAGATGATTAATGTACGTTGAATTGAACTACTCGCCACTTAGCTAACGATTGAAGTGGGAGTCTTTTGTCGGGATCTGATCAAAAATCCTACCGACAACGCTCGGCGCTTAGGGATACCACCCGCAATAAACTAGACAGAAAACTACTGTCAGTCTTATTATTTTCGCCTACCACAGTAGGCGCCTTCGCTGAATGATAGAATAGCATCTTTAGCCTATATATTTAGTAAAGCAACAGGTGCTTACCCGAATTGCCACGGACGATTTGCGCCCGCCTTTTTCCTTGGCTTATCGGTCCCTAATTGTTCTCGACTCATAATTTGCGGTTCCATTCCCTTTTCGATTTGCGAACTAAGTGCTCTCGAAAGTGAATACACATTCGGTGCAAAATAGACCCGATTTGACTCTAATTGGCAAATAGGACAAGTTGATTTTTCTTTATTCCCTGCCATTGATTTAAAAAATAACGTAAACTCTCCACAATCATTGCAACGAAATGTGTAACTAGGCAAGAATAAACCTCCTTATCCTATCATTTTGGCATAATATTTTTATCGAATATTTTTGTAGGGATTGCAATGGTACAACAAGCATTTGGAACATCGACTATGCCATTGATTCGACTTTCAACTGGTGCTGTACTCAGCAGCATATAAGCTTGTTCACCTGTATAACCAAGCGTTTTTAAATACTCAATGGCATTCAAGCATGCCCGACGAAACGCAAGATTAGCATCTAAATAATGTTGTTTCCCATCCTTATTATCTACTGAAATCCCTTGGAAAACGAGGAAATCATTATAGTTTGGATCTACTGGGCCCGGTTGGAATACAGGATTTTCGTAAATTTTATAGGTTTCCATGCCACCTTTAATGACATCCACCTTTAGATCAATCCATCCTGCCATCTCGATACCACCACAAAATGTGATTTCTCCATCCCCTTGTGAAAAATGAAGATCGCCTACCGATAACTTCGCTCCCTCCACAAATACTGGGAAGAAGATTTTCGACCCTTTAGATAGATTTTTAATATCACAGTTCCCGCCATTTTCCCTTGGTGGTACTGTTCGAGCTCCTACCTTAGCTACTCGATCAAACTCAGCCCCTTTTAATGTGCCGACCACTGCCCTCTCCGGAGTCGGTGCATTTGCCAACGTTGGAACCCGGTCCGGGTTGGTCATGATGAGTTCTTTTTCTCGTGCATTCCATTTTTGCAAAAGTTCCATAGAGGGAGCAACACCTATTAAGCCAGGATGGATAATCCCAGCAAACTTCACACCAGGTATATGTCTCGAAGTCGTATAAATGCCTTCAAAATCCCAGATTGATTTAGCTGCTTCTGGAAATTCGTCAACTAAGAAACTTCCCCCATTCTCTCTTGCGAAAATGCCGTTAAACCCCCACGCCGAATCTTGAAAAGTACCAATATCTAAAATATCTACGACTAATAAATCTCCAGGTTCAACGCCGTTCACATAGACCGGTCCACTCAACACATGAACACATGCAAGATTCACATCTCGAATATCATTTGGACTATCATCATTTTTAATTTGTCCATCTGTCCAGTCTTTACATTCCATTCTAAAAGAAGTGCCTGGATCTACTGAAAATGCTGCTGGTATGTCTGGGTGCCATCGATTGTGACCAGGATGCGCCTGTTCTTCCATTGATTTGCTTAAATCTAGTTTGTACAGAGTTTTCACCATTTGATTTACTCCCCCTAGTTTCTATGTAAGTGATGTATGCGATTTCATATTATCAAGGATAAAAAATAATGTCAAATTATTTCGAAAATTCTATCTTCCGGTTAAGCAACCAAAAACTAGAATGAATTGAGGGCAGTCAAATGGATTATTTCTTATTTAAAAACCTCACACATTCAGTATCTTCTTTAACTCATTGCAATCCCTGAAATATTCTGATTATTTACTAGAAAAATGGATGCAAACAACTATTTATATATAGTTGGATTATTTAATTTCTTTGTCATTTATTGTGCATCTAAAAATGGTTTGTAACTAGGATTATTAATCTTTCCTTTTTTATGCAAATATGTACCGACAATAACGTACAGTATTAACATTGGAACGCCAATGTAGAATGAAAATCTCGTATCTGGACTGTAGGCTGTGTCTATAAGATTTACGGCCATGTATTGAAGGAATTAGAGGAGCAGTCTGTAACATAACATTAGAACGGCATAAATGCTGTTAAATCAATGGTTATTCTAAATAGCGTGCCATTTCCTCTGCAATCAATAAAAAAATGATAAAGAGTGCTTAAGATTTTCCTACAAAAAATATCCAGCTACACTTACGTGCACTCTGGATATTTTATTACTAAATTATATATTTATTGTTTGTTGAATAAGGCTTGTTAACGTATTAACACCTTTTTGTACTAAATGGACACCATCCGGAGCAAAAAACTCTGGATGATTAATTGCAACCGAATGCCAATCAATCAATGTAATATTATCATGCTCTTGAGCTTTTTGTTGTAATGAAGAGTTTACATTACTTTCCCATGAGCGCGGTACTCGAGTATTCACTAAATAAATATCGGCATTGGAGAATGCTTTAAGTAGTGCATCGATCTGATCATCCGTAAAGTAACCATTTGTGCCAAGTTGAATAATAACCGCTTTATTTGGCTCATTAAAACTAGCATAATTTGGTGCCAGTTGGACAGCTTGTGAAACTTGGCGACCAATTTTTGCATCAATTGTAATGTTAGGATAGACATTATGTAAGCTTGTAGCAATATCTATCATTAAAGAATCTCCAATAGCTAATATACCATTATAGGATTCATTAGGATTAGCAGTTGTATCATTCTTTCCTTGCTTAGGTTCTTCTTTGTCCGATTGATGGTTAGTTTCAGTTTTTTCATTCTTAACAATCGATGAATCGCTTTCCGTTGTTTCTTTTTCCGCTACGGTATCATTTTGCTTAGAAGGTTGTTCTCCACCATTTATTTTAATTTCTGTTGGCTTAGACTCTTTTGATTCCGTTTGTTCTTTTCCTATAACGCCTGTCATTCCAGTAAAAAATACTAGAAGGAATAGTGGAACAAGCACAGTAGAAATTTTTCTAGTAAACGAAATGCTGCCCCATTTATCTTTATTAACTACAAGATATTGTCGATAATAGGAGCGGAAACCTTCTTTCCTTATTGGCATTTCAATAAAACGATACGATAATTCTGCAATAATCAAAATAAGAACTAGCTGTATAGCAACTCGCCAGTACGTAGGATTACCTATTTCGTGGACTGGAGTACCCAACACCATGATTGGATAATGCCATAGATAAATTCCATATGATCTTGAACCAATCCAACGTAGAGGCTTCAAAGAAAGTAATTTTCCTAAAATGCTAATTGGATGACAAACACACGCTATTAATATAGCTGCATTCAAACAAAATAGGAACATGCCTCCTCTATATAAGAAAGTTTGATATTCATTTACAAAAATAATACTTAATATGAAAATACTAAAAGCAAGCAAACTTATAGCATTTAGTTTATTAACATGGTCAGTAGTTAGTTTTTGAGAAGATAGTCTTTTCATCGGCCAAACGAGAGCAAGCCAGCAGCCTATAAGTAATTCAAAGGAACGTGTATCTGTCCCGTAATATATACGACTAGGATCAGCTCCTGGCTCATACAGTAAGCCCATTAACACAGCTGAACATAATGCACCGATAAAGATAAAAATGGCTAATTTACTCTGTTTTTTAACAAGATAAAGCCCTAGCATTAACAGAATTGGCCAAATAAGATAAAATTGTTCCTCAATTGCTAAAGACCATAAATTTTTTATAGGTGAAGGGGATCCAAAACTGTCGAAATAAGAGAGCTTATGGAAAATGAACCACCAATTACTTGAATAAAAAATAGAAGATATTGCATCTCCGCGCAATGTATGAAGAAGTTCCTTATGAAATAAGGTAGCCCAAGCGAATGAAGTAATAATCATTACGTACGCAGCAGGTATTAGGCGTCGAAATCGTCCAATCCAAAATTCTCCTAGCCCTACTTTTAATTGATTTCCTTGTAAAGGTAAAATAGTAGAGGTTATTAAGTAACCCGATAAAACAAAAAAGATATCAACTCCTAGGAACCCTCCACTGGCCCATTTAAAGTTAAAATGATAAGCTATCACAGCTAGTACTGCTAAAGCTCGAATCCCATCTAATCCAGGGATATAACGATGATTGACTGTCTTGCCTGACATAATATTCCTTCCTCTTCTTCCGATAATCTACAAACCTTTTTTATAGTGTAAATTTTAGTATTAAGTCAATATCGTCCCCTTTTAACTAATGATTCAGTGCATTCACTTATATAAATGACGGATGAGTATAAATAAAAGTTTACATCTAATGATATTTATTAATTATCCCCTCGGCATAATTGCCGCTTTCGCGCAGAAAACATTTGCCGCTGTCGTTTCGCTTTCGCGCAGAAAACATTTGCTGATAGAAGTTTAATATTCTTTTTGATCACATAAACAACTCGGAAATAACTTCTCATATGTATGTTTTCCTTCATTCTTTTAAAATAAAGGTTAATCTTTTTCATATTTTATCCATCAAAAAAGCATCTCCAAAATGGTAGATGCTTAGCGTATTTCGCCTATTGCATATGCCGCTTTAAAACTTTTACAACTCTTCGTCAAATCTTTATGTGCTGACTCGAAAATTATAAGGCAAGAAATGAATAATTAAAAGGCTTAACAACTATTTTTTCTAAAACAAATTCCTGGTATTTTTGCTAACAATCATTCAATTTTCATACTTTGTCCAAAAAATGATTAAGTGCTACATCTAAACAAAAATTGGCAAAAAGAAGACTATAAAAAAGTCCAGCTTTTTGCCAATCCAAAAAATCTATTTTTTATTTTCCTGTATTGAAGGATTTTGATATAGCTTTTCCTATTACAGCAATTGTACGATTCAATTCTTCTTCTGTATTGTCAATTCCACCTATTTCGATTAAGATCATTTCTTTTGTTAAATCTTGATTATAACGTCCATCCACATTGTCACCACTTTTTGATATAACACCTCTGGAAATTTTCGGCACAATTTCATTCATAGCAGCTGATAGACTTTCTGCATAAGCAGTATTCCATCTATAATTCTTATGCTCTGCACCAATGACAATCGCAATCCGTGCATACGATTCGTTATTATGGGTTATCGTTGTCGCATTTTTCTTGGCAGAATCTCGATGAAAATCAATCACTAAATCATAGGATTGCTCTTGTAAACGTTTTGCTAAATAAGGACGTACAAAGTTATAAGAATCCGGAAAACTTTTTCCCTTAAGTTTTAGTTCCTTCATAACATCAACATCTAAAACGTCAGTTTGTATACCATTCATGCTAAAATGCTTAGAAATAGTATCTTTTAAATTATAAATATTTGTTTTTTCATCATAATAGGCCGCCTTCCCGCTAACAGCTTTCACCATTGGTTGATATGATTCCTGTGAATGCGTAAATAATAACAAGACTTTAAATGGATCTTGTGTTTGATCTTGTGTTTGATCTTGTGTTTTATCTTGTGCTTGATCTTTTGTTTGATCTTTTGTTTGATCTTTTGTTTCCTCTTTTGCTTGATTCTTTGTTTCCTCTTTTGTCTGCTCCAGTGCACTTTGTTCAGGTAAATTAGTAGCGGCAAACACGACTTGTTTATCCTCAGGTTCTTTAATCGGAGTCGATGCTTGCTTGTTGAACGGAAGTTGCCCAGCAATGACAGGTAATACGAAAAAGAACAACAATAAACCAAATGACCACTGTAGTTTTTTTAGCAAAGTCACACCCTCCTCCCCTTATCGTATGGAGGGGGTATGCCTTTTAGAACGAAAAAAATTATAGATTATTTGCCCATTTCATAAGCATAGAAGACACGATTTTTGCATACTTATCTACCCAATAATCGGCTTCCTTTGGCGTTACCATTAGCTGTGTATGCGAGCCTGCGAAAGTCTCTGCAAATAATTGCTGACGCTCTTCTTTAGACCATGTAGCCCATTCTCCAAAAATCGGCTGTACTAAAGACATATCTAGTTCTTTATTTATATCTGGTTGCCAAGACGACAATGACAATTTGGATGAAGGTTTACTTCGCTCTGCCACTCGTGCAGCTATAGAACGTAGCATTACCTCTACAGCATCCGCAATTAATACAGGTGCATCAACTACTGTTGGGATACCGATTGCGGTAACAGGAATGCCAAGCATCTCATATGATATTTCCTTACGCTGATTTCCTACACCTGAACCAGGGTGTATCCCTGTATCTGTTAATTGAATTGTTTTACATAAGCGATCACTAGCTCTCGTTGCAAGTGCGTCTACAACAATAATTAATTTAGGTTTTAGTCGCTCTGCTAACGCCGCTACAAATTCACCAGTCTCGTATCCTGTTTGCCCCGTTACACCAGGCGCATACATGACGAATTTTTCATCTATTACATCTAAACTATGCAAATGATCAATAAGATACGGTCCTATAGCATCTGGTGTAATTGTCCGATTCCCTAAACCAATAATTAAAATTTTGTCATCTTCTTTCCATGACATGGATTCATGCATTTTTTTGAAATTCGCAAGCAATTCTTTCTCAAGCTGCTCAAATCCATCCTGATCTTCTAACGTCAAAGTAGGCACAGAAAGAGTAATGTACTTCCCTTTCTTCTTTCCAATTTGCTTCTCACCTTCTGCATCGACGAGCACATCAGTGATTTTTACCCGACCAGCATTGATATCTTCAATTTGAATACCACTCGACTCTTTAAGTGTATCTTTTTGCTCTTTCGTTTGATGTAAAACTACCTCTTCAGACTCATCAATCAAATCCGTACGTTGCCAATTAAAATTTTGCATACAGTTCACCTCAACTGTAGTTTGTTCAAACTGTCAAGTAAATATTCTTTGCATTTATCTATTGCAATTTGTCCTAGCGTTTGTTAAAATGATTTTTGTTGTATTGACACAAGAAATCAATGAGAAGATATCATCTCGTACCTATTTTAGGAGGTGAAACATATGCCAAACATTAAATCTGCGATTAAACGCGTAAAAGTTAACGAAAAAGCTAACGCTGCTAACACTCAAGCTAAATCTGCAATGCGTACTACAGTGAAAAAAGCTGAGAACGCTGTTGCTGCTAAAGCTGAAAACGCACAAGAACTTTTACAAGCAGCTTACAAATCTTTAGATAAAGCAGCTTCAAAAGGACTTATCCACAAAAACGCGGCGGCTCGTAAAAAGTCTCGCCTTGCTAAAAAAGCGTAATTGTTATAAAAGATCAGTTTACTCTATTAAGAGTAGCTGATCTTTTTAATTTACAAGAAAATTAATTACACCTTGATAAAGCTGCCCCTATTGCTTCGGACAGCTCATCAATAGATGTTTTCTTCTACACAATCCTTAAAGCCGACGTAGTAAAAAGAGTTCTAAATAACGCTCACGATTGCCTCCAGTTGATTTCAGTTGTAAATCAACCTCTGCTAACTGATATAACGCCTTCAATAAACTTTCCTCTGATGGACGATTACGCTGCTCAACCATCAACTTGACACGATAAGGATGTATTTTTAAATTTTTTGCGATTTGCTGTGGATGATAGCCCTTTTTTAATAAATAAAACACATTGGACATCGTACGTACATTTGATGCAAGCAAACCGACAAGCATGATAGGCTCTTGCTTTTGACGTAGTAAATCGTGATAAATAGACAGTGCCCCTACAGAATCGTTTGCAAAATAAGCATTTAACATTTTGAAGGCATCCTGTTCTAACGTTTTTGCCACTAAATCCTCAACTAGCGTAGCCGTTATTTCACCGCCATCTCCTATATAAAGGGTTAGCTTCTCAATTTCCATTTGCAACTGTAGCATATTCGATCCAACCATTGCGACAAGCTGCTCAATCGCATTTTGTGTAATGCGGTTGCCCTCTGCTTTAACTCTACTCTGTATCCACACAGCTAAGTCCTGCTCCTTTGGTGTTTCAGCTTGGACTAATAACGCATGCTCCTTCATCATCTTTGTCACTTTTTTACGTTCATCCAATTTTTCATAAGGTGCGATAAAAACTGTAACTGAAAAATCAGAAGGATTAGCAAGCCATGTTTCTAAGCGTTTAATATCATGGTCAATTTTTTCTTTTCCTTTTTCAGTTGCCTTTAAAAAGGATGCGTTTTTAGCAATGATAAGCTTTCGCTCAGAGAAAAAAGGAATTGTATCTGCTTCATCCATAACGGCATCCACTGGCATTTCTTCCAAATCAAATGTTGACATCTCTATCTCTTCTTCGGGGCCTATCGCTTCTTTTAACCGTTTAACTGTTTCATCTATAAAATAACCTTCCTCACCAACGAGTAAATACACTGGTGAGAGCTCTCCTTTTTTGATATTATTCCAAACCGTTGAAATCATAATTTTCCCTCCATCTAGCAATACTACTAGTATACATGATTTGAAATTCCTTTGTGACTTTGACCGAATTGTGTCGATTCTTTGCCACATGGTAAATTCTCCGTTTCGATATAGCTTTTATGAAAACGATGTCTTATAATAAATAACAGAATTGGAGGGATAACAATGAATCCATTTGAAGGAAAAAACATACAATGTCGCCGTAACGATGCAACTGATTCAGGAGTTGGCTTCGGTGTATCATTTGGAATGTTTGCACTTATGTTTCTCATCGCGATAGTAGTAGAAGTAGCCTCTAAATAATTGAATTTAATGTACGAGGAAAAAGACCTTGCTCATTGGACAAGGTCTTTTCCCTTTTGCACAGACCAACTATTGCCACGAATTCTTACTTCAATCGTCCCATCTATTCCAGTTGTTAAAGTAGCTAAATTTCGACTTGTAAAACGCTCCACTACCTCACCATGTGGATGACGATAGCGGTTATTTAGTCCCGCGCTGAAAATGGTTAATTCAGGCCGTAACAGCTCTACAAAAGGCTCCATACTCGATGTTTTGCTGCCATGGTGTCCAGCCTTCAACACTGTCATATTCGCTAATTGCTTGTTGTAAAGATGGATAAGCTCCTGTTCACCATATTCCTCTAAGTCACCCGTAAACAATGCTCGAAATGACCCCTGTTGCATATATAAAACAATTGAATCATCATTCCCCTCATAAAGAGTGTCACGGGGCCATAAATAATAAAAACTAGTTTTTCCTATGCGCCATGCAGTTCCCCGCATTTTTTCTTTCACAGAAACTTTTTGCTTCTTGGCTTCCATCAGTAAATCCCGCATAACAGGCTTATCCATCGAACCAGGAGTGAGATGAATTTCATGCATATTAATCTCTTGCAAAATCTCTTCAGCTCCCTCTACGTGATCAGCATCCGCATGAGTGGCGATAAAAATATCAATGTTTCGTATCCCTTTTCCTTTCAAAAATGGTACCACAACTTGTCTCCCAACCTCATATGGGCTTTCTGAAGTCTTCCATATCTCCTGTTCAAAGCGTAGTACGCCGCCTGAATCAATAACATACACAGCCCTTCTAAACGGTAATTCTATAACTGTACAATCACCCTGACCAACGTTTAAAAATGTCAGCTTAGTATCGGTAAACAACATCGGTGATAAATGAATACACAATGCAGGAATAAACATGACAACTGCAAATTTACCATACTGTTTTATCTCTATAAAATAGAAGCCCGCTAATATGCTGATCAATGCTACGCAAATAAGCCATATAGCAGGCTGCCCTGGCGACCACATCTGAAACGGCAATTCCTGAAGATATAAAATAAACTTTGTAAGCCACACACGGAACGGCTCGTATCCAACAAACAAAGCTTTCGCTACTGGCATCGATATAATCGTTATGACAAACAAGACAATATTAAAAGGCAAAATAACAAGGGAAAACAGTGGTACGAAAATAATATTCGCTAAAAATGAAGAAATAGAAATTTCATAAAAATGATGGAGTAATAATGGATAAACAAGAAGCTGGCATACAAATGTAATGAAAAATGAACGGATTAACCAGTTCGTGGATCGTCTTAAAATGACACCCGAATAGACAAGACTAACCGTTGCTAAATATGACAATTGAAAGCCAATCTGATAAATGACACCTGGTTCAAGTAGGACAAAGCAAAGAAAGCTAATTGCTAGGGCATCGTCAATCGATATTTGCCACCTAGCGTAACGCATCAGCATGATTAATTCTACAACAGATACTGCGCGCCATACGGAAGGAGCACCACCCGCAATCACCCCATAGATAGGTAAAATGATGAGTAAAACTAAGGTCGCCATTTCCTTCCGTACGCCTAGACGTAAAAGGCCTTCAAAAAACAACCATGAGACAAGTGCCACATGCAAACCAGAGATAGCAAATATATGGGTGATACCAAGCTTTTGATAGGCCCTTTGAAGCTCATAATCGACTTGATCCTGCAATCCTATTAGAAGTGCTTGTGCCTCTGCAACCAGTGAATCCGGGAATGTTGTTTCAATATGTTTTTTCATATAGTGTCTCTGTTTAGCAAGAAACGAACGTATAGATTTTTTCTCTTCAATAAAGGTCCAGCTTGAAACTTCAAATATTCCCCTAGCACCTTTACTGATTAAATATTTTTCCATAGAAAACGCATACGCATGTGCAGGTGGAAGAGGGGCTACAAGTTCTCCTTGGACTAGATAGGTCCTGCCTGTCAATGAAGTAGTTTCATACAAGCTTTTCTCTTCTTCTGATGAAAATGTATAGACGACATACAGCTTCTCACCTGTTTCAGTTTTGACAAAGCCTCTAAGCTTTTGACCATTTATTTTATATTCACTCGACCAAGTTATTGAGAATGTTGACGGTAGAGGGGAAGGTTCCGTCAGTTGAAATGTTACGATGAAGAAATAAGAAAGAAATCCAATGGCTATAACAAGCGCTGAAATTAAACGCCTTTCACCTTTCAATTTAAGCCATAACGCGAAAATTAGAAGAATAGCGAGTAGCCAAGCTGACTTGTGTGCCGCTATTGAAGCAACAAGTACAGCTAGTGCTACGTAAATCCATTTATGCTTTAAAGCTTTTTGCCAAATAATGCACTCACCTTCTGTTCATATGGGAGCAATTTTTCTGCAGGCATACCACTCTCACGAAGCTCGTTTAGCATGTCTATGTACAAGGCTAATTTTTCATCGCTTAAAAAGTCGATTTTACGTTCATCAAACGGAACGTGTACAACCTCTACACCTGCTTTTTCAAATAGTTCTTGTGCATAAGGGTTATTTTTATAATCAGTAGCGTAATACACTCGTTCAATACCTGCTTGAATAATAGATTTCGTACATGGTAGACACGGGAAATGCGTAACATATAAGTCTGCACCTTTTGTAGGCGTACCATATTTTGCACATTGTAGCAGTGCATTCATCTCGGCATGCACTGTACGCACACAATGGTTCTCAACAACATAGCAGCCATTTTCAATACAATGTTCATCCCCTGTAATTGAACCGTTATAACCACCTGCTATAATTCGCTTATCTCTAACGACAGTTGCCCCTACTGCAAGCCTTGTACATGTACTACGTAATGCGAGTAAATGGCTTTGCGCCATGAAAAATTGATCCCAAGTAATTCGCTCCATATGACTACCTCCATAAATTAATAAGCTGTTCGTTTTCAACAGTCTTTTTATACTATAGTGTAGCCCTTTTTGAAAAGAAACGTCAATATCTCAAAATTTCCTGCCATTACTTAACGGTAATGAAATCCTTCAGCTTCTCAAACGTTTTTTCGCCAATACCACTCACTTTTTTTAAGTCCTCAATTGTTTTAAAGCCACCATTCTCCTCGCGATACGAAATAATGCTTTGAGCCTTAGATGGACCAATACCTGATAATGTCGTAAGTGCAGCTGCATCTGCTTTATTTAAATTAACCTTTTGATCTTTTACGCCGTTGTCACCTTGTGATGCTCCACTAGTAGGCATCGTCAAGATATTAGAGGTAATATCGTTAGGCTTTTCACCCTTTATCGGAATGTAAATAACCATCTCATCCTCAACTTTTTGTGCATGATTAATGAGTTGCGTATCAGCATTTTGCGTATAGCCTCCTGCAAGCTGTACTGCATCTATAATTCGCTGGTCAGTCTGCAGCTCATAGACGCCTGGATACATAACAGCACCCTTTATATCAACAAATACCTGCTGTATGACCGCTTCATCAACAGATTCTTTCATATCAGTTTGTTCAATAGGTTGGATTGTTTCGATGAGCTCTTCTTGGGGAGGTGAAGAGTCAGATCTCGAAAAAAAGAAGTAACAAAGTCCACTGATTACTAGTATGCCGGGGAGCAACATACTTTTTTTGTACTTTTGCCAAAAAGATTGGATCATCAAATAACATCCTTTCCTTTGCAAAAGGTAATCATATGGAGTCTATTTCATCTTACAATATCATTCAAGTGTTGAAAAGATAAATTATCTATTAAGACAAAAACGAAGGCATCCCTGAGCTGCAGTTTTGAGATTTATCGAGAACTTTTGATTGTTTATCGACCAACTTTATCGATTTATCTACCAACTTTTTTAGTTTATCTACCAACTTTTTTAATTTATCTACCAACTTTCGAAAAATATCGACATCTACCTTCATGCAACACTATCTGACCGCACTAATAATTTGCGTATAAAAATTTTCACATCAAAAAAGCGCGAGAAATCAACGTTTCTAAATTGATTTCTCGCACTTTTTAAGGTTTCGACCAGTTATGTCCCAGCCTCTTTTCAACATTACTTTCTACAAGCGTTATTCTGCTAAGATATCTTTAAATTTCGCTTGAAGCTCAGTCGTTAAGATTCCCTCATTGTAAAAATGACGAATAAACACATTTTGCATCATATCATCCTCTTGAGTTGGATCCATCTGCATTAAAATATGATTAATCTTCTCCGCGAGCTGTACTGGATTGGCATACATTGTATTCCATGCGCGAACCTTTAACTCTAAATCCGTACCGAGGGCCGCCTCCTCCAAGTCCTGTATTGGTACTGGCTCACTAAAATGTGCATACGGGTCTTCATATGTATCTGTATGAAAAAATGAATACAATCATCTAATTTTTCTGCCACACGTATTGTATCCACAAAAACGCCTTGATCATTTTCATATAGATTGCTATTTTCTAAAATTAAAAACGGTGCTTGTTGCTGAATCCCGATTACTCGTTTTTTTAATTGAGGTGTAATAAAGATTAAGCCACTCTCTAGCTGCAATGTTTGAACGTACGTAGAAAAATTACCGTTTTCAGCAAAATCACTATATGTTTTTGGGCGATAATAAAATTCAGCGTCTAACTCCTCTGCTTCAATCGTCCATTCCACTTCTGGACAATCAAAAATAACACGTAGTGCCATTCCATTCGCTGTTTTTCTGAGCTCATCATAAATATAAAACTGCTCTGGTTCTACTTGACCTACTTCACTTAAAATATTGTTAAACGTTAGAGAAATGATTGACTTTGCAGTAAAGCCCCCTGCCATATCAAATGTTAATTCTACTTGAGTAGCATTACGGCGAATACTAACTATTGTTGCATCATGAAGGCTTTGCTCAAAGACCTCTCTTTCCTTTGGTTCTATATAAGCTAACGATTTCTGCTTTTCTTCATATGCCGCATCGAGAATATTTTCAAATAGCTGCTCCTATTCATTTCTCCATCCTAAAAAATCTTCTCGTACATGTTTAGGAACATTTGGTGTATTCAACGTACGATCTAAAACATATGTATGAAATCGCAGTGGTAAATAGTTCATTAAACTATCGCGTATTACATCTAACTCCTGCTTCTTTCCCTTAAATGGATCAATATCATTTTCCTTTGCATAGGCAAGGTAATCTGTCCACTCTTCATCAGATTCGTAAATAAATAGTTTCATCGCATTTTCATACATTCTTTTTTCACGCAATGATAAATGCCACATAATTTCAGCTCCTTTTAATTAGGTTGTAAGATAACAGAAATATTTTTTCGAAAATTAGTGTTATTTGCGAAACAAAATAAACACCGGAAAGTAAAAACAGCTCCCTGGTAAGTTTACCAGCGAGCTGTTTTACTATTTTACCGCACGGATAAAAATGCGTTCACTTTCATATTCAGGGCCTTCATCAGTAAAATCTGCTGTTACTTCTACTTGTTTAAAGCCAATTTCCTGAAGCCACGCCATATATTGCTCCATCGAGAATGTGCGTTGGTTATGCTCCTCATCAAAGCGTTCATACAGATCACTCGCAGCATCACGCACATAAAACGTCATTTGGTGGACAACGGAATGTTCAAAATCGCCAGGTTCCGTATGCCATACATAGCTAATATCACCATCGTCATACGTAAACGGTCCGTCTAAAAATATATCATTCATTTTAAATAATGAATGTACGTCAAAAAACAGCTGGCCTCCATCACGTAAAGCACCATAAATGCGTTCTAATGTTGAATAAACTGCTTTTTCTTCCACTACATAATTCAGCGAATCAATAGCAATCGTTACAACGTCAAGCGCCTCAAAGCCCTCTAATTCATCCATCGACAGACAATAGAGAGGCACATGTAATCCTGCACCAGCAAAGCGCTCTGCGGCAATTGAGAGCATATCTTCCGACAAGTCAATTCCACTTACCTTGTAACCTGCCTGCGCAAACAGCAGGCCAAGCACACCTGTACCACAGCCGATATCTAAAAGATTCGGGAATTGACTGCTCGGTGCATGCTGCAAAACCCAATCCACATAAAGATTGTAAGGGATATCGGTTTGCAGCTCATCATACACGTGTGCAAATCGTTCGTAACTACTCACACTTAAGCCTCTGGCATGTCTAGTTGCGGTGCATCGCCCCATAGACGCTCTAAGTTATAATAAGCACGTTCATCTTTATGGAATACATGCGCTACTACATCTCCAAGATCGACAAGCACCCAGCGTGCTCCATCAAAGCCTTCTACACGGCGAATTTCATAGCCCTCTTTTTCTGCTATCTCTTGTAATTCACGTGCGATTGCTTGCACTTGGCGGTCAGAATTACCATGGGCAATAATAAAGTAATCTGCTAAAAGTGAAATGCCTTGCATATTTAAAACGACGATATCCTCACCATGTTTGTCGTCAATTGCTTTGTAAGCTGCTTGTAATAAAGTTGAAGTCATCCTTCACTGTCCTCTCTTTTTATCATATCGTTGTAACATTCTATTGATAATGGATAAATTGGTTGTTTTGTGTCAATTAAAAATGCCAATGTATGGCGCACACAAGAACTCATCGCTTTATCCAAATTTTTCTTTGCTTTTTTTCGCAGACGATCAACACCATCAAATTTACGATTAGGTTCAATCATATCTGCAACAAAAATAATTTTTTCTAGACGGCTCATGCCCACGCGTCCTGTTGTATGAAAACGAATAGCATTTAACATATCCTCATCTTTAATGCCAAATTCGCTTTCTGCAATATATGCACCTACTGGACCATGCAGTAATTCACTACCCCAGCCAATAAGGCGAGCATCTAATTTTTCATCACGGACGATGTTCTCCATCCATTCGATATCTGCATATTTCGCAATATCGTGAAGGATGGCAGCTATCTCAGCCTTTTTTTCATCCTCACCATATAATGTTGCTAGCTCAATGGCTGTTTCCATTACACCAATGGTATGAATATAGCGCTTCTCAGGCATGCGTGGCTTAATCGCCGCCAAGTACTGTTCGCGTTCCATATAGACCTTCCTCTCGTATGAACGTCTCTACCGCTTCAGGCAGTAAAAATGTAACCGTTCCTCCAGTAGCAAGTCGTTCACGAATCAGTGTGGACGATAAATCGATTTGGGGAGCTTCCACCATTACTATAGGGTACTCTGTAGTGGCCACTGTTCCTGGACGCTTTACTCCTACAAATTGCACAAGCTTCACTAATTCATCAATACAGTACCATGTATGAAGCGAATCAATCATGTCGCCTCCAATGATAAAGTAAAACTTCACATTAGGCTCACTTATACACATCGCAGAAAGTGTCTTATATGAATAGGATACGCCACCCTTCTCCACCTCATACGACTCCACAGAAAAATACGGATATGGACTTATTGCACGCTTTACCATTTCAAGGCGTTCCTCATCGCTAGCATCATGACGTGCGAACTTATGTGGTGGCAACGCATTGGGCATAAAGCGAACTTCATCTAGATCTAATGCATGCAGTACTTCATTAGCCATCATTAAATGTCCATTATGTGGTGGATTAAACGTACCTCCCAGTAAACCGACCCTTTTCATCGTCTCACCTTATTTCGTTGCTTTTGGTAATGCAATCTTTTTATGATTGCGTGATTCTTTATATAAAACAACTGTCAGACCGATTAATTGCACAAGCTCTGCATGAGCACCTTTAGCAAGTGCTTCTGCAACTTCATGCTTATCCTCTTCACAGTTATCTAAAATACGTACCTTAATCAACTCTCGTACTTCTAATGCTTCACGGATTTGCTTTGTCATTTCGTCATTAACGCCGCCTTTTCCTACTTGGAAAATCGGTGTTAAATGATGTGCTTCTGCACGTAAAAAACGTTTTTGTTTACCTGTTAACATAAAAATTAATTTCCTCCTAATTGCGCCTTTAATTGCGCAATCATTGAATTTGTATTTGGGTATTCACCAAGCCAATGCTCAAAAGCAATAGCCCCTTGATGAACGAACATTCCAAGACCCGTAACGACGGTTGCTCCTTTTTCCTCAGCCGCTTTTAAAAAAGGCGTCATTAATGGATTATACACAATATCGGCTACAATTGCGCCTTTTGCAAGTCGTTCTAATGAAAATGGCATTGAAAAATTGCCCGTAGCAAGTCCAGCCGATGTCATTTGCACTAAAATGCCGAAATCAGCTAATGATTCCTCAGCCTCCGCTAAAGAAATCGCATGACCTACACCCATTTCATCGACAATTGCTTGGGCATTTGCCACTGTGCGGTTAGCAATGGTTAAATTCGTAAAACCTTGCTGTTGCATTGCAAAAGCAATACCACGAGCAGCACCGCCCGCACCAATAAGAAGAACTGGCTTGTCTTTATGTGACTTACCAACCGCTTCTTCTAACGAACGTACAAAACCAACACCGTCTGTATTGTATCCTTTTAATTTTCCTTCTTTTGTTCGGACAACCGTATTAACAGCTCCCATTTTTTTTGCCAACTCATCTAGCTCATCTAAATAAGGAATGATCGCTGTTTTATGTGGGATTGTAATATTCCAGCCACTAGCACCTAATGTTTTCAGGCCAGCAACCGCTGACTCCAAATTTTCAGAAGATACATGCACTGGAATATACGTCGCATCTATTGACATTTCCTCGAACCAAGCATTATGCATCGCCGGGGATTTTGAATGCTCAATCGGATCACCCATAACCGCAAACCATTTCTTCATTTCCTAATCCCTCTTCTCTACTTGTACATCCTAAATTAGTGATGGGCGAATTGATACTTGTACACCCTTTGGGGCATAAGCTGCTACAACTACATTGGCATGCTGCACAGTAATCCATCCAAGACCAGAGAATACAACATCTGTTTTCGCTTCTTTGATAGAGAACTCATGACGCACTAATGGTGGTAGCTGTTCTATAAATTCAGCAGTTGGAGGTGCCAGCAATTCACCCTTATGCTCTGCATACAATGTATCTGCCTTCTCAAGTTTTGTTCGGTGTATTGGTAAGTCATTTGCCACGTGTACCGTAAATGCCGAACGTTCTCCTTGAATAAAGTCAAAACGAGCAAGGGCGCCAATAAATAATGTTTGTCCAGCATTTTGTTGATACACTTTTGGCTTTATTTCTTTTTTAGGCATAATATATTTTAATTCGCTAGAGTCAATATGGTGTGCCATCTGATGGTGATTAATAATTCCCGGTGTGTCATATAATGCACTACCATCATCTAATGGAATTTCAATCATATCTAAAGTGGTACCTGGGAAATGAGAAGTTGTAATAATCTCACCTTCACCAGTAGCCTGCTTGATAATGCGATTAATGAACGTGGATTTCCCAACATTTGTACAACCTACAACATACACATTTTGTCCGTTACGGTACTCATCAATGGCTTCCATTGCTTCGGCCATCCCGTTACCTTTATGGGCACTCACTAAAAGTACATCGACAGGTTGTAGACCTAGAGCCTTCGCTTCACGTTTTAGCCAATTAATCACTTTTTTCGGTTTCACAGATTTCGGTAATAAATCGGCTTTATTCGCGATTAATAACACAGGATTTTTACCTACGAAGCGGTGAAGTCCTGGTAGCCAGCTCCCATTGAAGTCAAATATATCAACAATTTTTACGATTAAGCCTTGCTGTGTTCCAAGACCGTTTAATATGCGTAAAAAGTCGTCATCTGTTAATGAAACTGGTTGAATTTCATTATAATTTTTCAAACGGAAGCAACGTTGGCAAATGACCACGTCTTTTTCTAATGATGATGGGGGTGCATACCCAACTGCTGTTTTATCTTCTGTTTGAATTGTTGTACCACAGCCAATACAATTTGGCATTTCGTTCATTCTTTTTCCTCCCAAGTACTGATTCCTTTTCGTTTTAAATTATTGAACACACGACGTTCAATAAATCGGTTGAATTTTGTTACGAGCCCATCTGATTGTGCAACTGGTTTTACTAGTACCGTATGCAAACCTAAGCGATTAGCGCCCATTACATCTGTTAGTAGTTGGTCTCCTACCATTACTACTTCCTGTGGTCGTAGTCCTAATTGAACAATTGCACTATAAAAGGCATTACGAAGTGGCTTTCTCGCCTTATGAATATAAGGAATACCTAATGGCTCAGCAAATTGCTTAACACGTGCTTCTTTGTTATTCGACGCAATAATAACACGAATGCCTGATTCTTTCATAATGCGCAGCCAAATAATTAGCTCTTCCGTTGCATCTGCACGGTCCCATTCCACAAGCGTATTATCTAAATCCGTAATAATCCCTTTAATACCTAAGTCTTGAAGCTTTTCCGGTGTAATTTCATAAATACTCGTGACAAATTCATCTGGTAATAAAAAATTATACAAAATAGCGACCCCTAATCTAAACGTATTATTCGACCATTATAGCATATTTGCGAAGGCTTCACCCATTCGAATTGGGCTTCCTTGTACAACATTTTCCGTAAATTCTATTGCATCCTTTTCAAACAGCATAACTACTGTTGAGCCGAATGAAAAATATCCGACTTCTTCACCCTTATGCCACTGTGTTGTTGTATTAGTGAGCATGATAGAATTTACAAAGGTAGCACCAACTTTAATAAATGCTATCTGTTGATCATTCGCCACTTTCAGCTCCGTTACTGAACGATAATTGTGTGAAATAGGTTTTTTACCGTATGTAAGACCGAGCTGGTTAACAGGATAAGATTTTTGACCAAGTATATATTGTCTTAGCACTTCCCCATCAATCGGGCTATGAATACGGTGATAATCTGCAGGACTCAAGTAAAACACGATAAAATGTCCATCTGCATATTGTGAAGCACGTTCTGCATTGCCAAGTAAATCATGTAAAGCATAAGGCTTACCCTTTACATGAAATGTCATATCCCATTCGATACGTCCAAAGGATTCCACTTTGGCATCCACTGGACTTACATAAGTAGTGGGATTTTGTTCAATTGGACGTGCATCTTTTAAAAGCTCTCTTGTAAAAAAGTCATGTAAACTTGAAAAATGTTGTTGTTGTTTTGAAACCTCTTCAAGATTAATATCGTATACCTTCATGTAACTCGGAATAATTCGTTTACTCCACTTTGCTTTTGCAATAGATTGCAAAAGATGGGAGGATTGCTTTCCGTTTGTTAATTCAATCAAGCGTTGATATAGTTTTTCTTTCATAAAACAAAACCCCTATCGATTAATTTAGACTGTCAATTTTTTCGCATTCGAAGTATAATGGTACAATATCTTAAGTGCAAAGGAGTGATCCCCCTTGTTTTTTTATCACAAGTTGGTGGATACCACGGTTAAGAAAATGAAATCGCAAGCAGCAAACTTTATCACAATCAGTAATATGTCCTTCGGCGGCGCGGCCATAATGGCTACACTACACGAATACTATAGCTATAGTGTCTTGTTTATCTTTATTGCAGCCCTTCTTGATCGTTATGATGGAAAGGTAGCTAGAGCACTCGGACAAGTGTCTGATCTAGGTAAACAATTAGATTCTATGAGTGATATTATATCATTTGGTGTGGCGCCTGCATTATTAATGTATAAAGTTGTCTTAGTCGACTTTGGTTTCGTCGGCATGACGATGACAGTACTATACATCATCTGCGGTGCGATGAGATTAGCTCGCTTCAATATTACTGAAGCAAACGGCTATTTT
Source organism: Lysinibacillus sp. RC46 (assembly GCF_041262385.1). NCBI lineage: Bacteria > Bacillati > Bacillota > Bacilli > Caryophanales > Bacillaceae > Lysinibacillus > Lysinibacillus sp. RC46. The sequence goes on from NZ_JBGCCF010000014.1 coordinate 124,206, forward strand.
ACAGGGTTACCAATTACAGCGGCAGGTACGATCTTAACTTTAACGTATTTTGCATCTGATACGTTCCACCCGGCATTTTATCTTTTCCTATTCCCAATACTAGCATTACTAATGATTAGTACAATCTCGTTAAAAAAAGTGTAACAGCGCATTTGCTGTTGCACTTTTTTTCATTTAACACAGTTTTATAACATATACTGTCGAAAAATGGGGAAAGGATGAAATCATTCAATGAGCGGAATTTTTACATCTATGTTGCAGTTATGGCTTGAAATCCCAGCGTTACTTGGCTATTTAAAGGGGCAAACATTCCATAAACCCTTTTCAAAAGAAGAGGAAGCTGCTTGTATTGAACGATTTTTAGGCGGTGATGAGCAAGCGCGTCTCGATCTAATTGAACGCAATATGAGACTCGTTGCACACGTTGTGAAAAAATTCCACCCAAAACATGAACAACTTGATGATTATATTTCCATCGGTACTATTGGTCTGATGAAAGCCGTAGAAAGTTATACGCCTGACAAAAAAACCCGTCTTGCCACTTATGCTGCCCGTTGTATCGAAAATGAAATTTTAATGCATCTGCGTACACAGAAAAAAGTGCAAAAAGATGTTAGCTTATTTGAGCCAATCGGTACAGATAAAGATGGTAATGCACTACAAATCCGAGATCTCTTACAATGCGATGAAGAAAGTGCAACAGAAAAACTTGAACATAAAGAGCATGTTGCACAACTATATCATTATTTGCATATGCTTGACGATCGTGAACTCGAAATCGTTACACTCCGCTATGGTCTAAACCAGCAAGATGCACTTACACAAAAGGAAATCGCTGCACGTTTAAATATTTCTCGTAGTTATGTATCTCGCATTGAAAAGCGAGCTCTTATTAAACTCTATCAATTATATAAACGAGATCAAAAGATTATTGAGTAATATATTGTAAATTGATACTTATAAAATTTCAACATTCCCATTACTTTATTCTGCAATTAATCTTGTATTTTTTGTTACAAAAGTACCCCTTAGGCTGGTCACCATAACGTAGAGTTGATTTTCGTTCCGACTGACGCTCTCCCGTGGGCGTCTGATGAGCCTCTTGGGGTAATAGGGTATTTTTGTGCGAAAGCGGAGCGGCAGCAACAATATGTTTTGTCTGTGCGAAAGCGGAGCGCAGCAACAACATGTTTTGTCTGTGCGAAAGCGGAACGCAGCAACAACATGTTTTGTCTGTGCGAAAGGAAGCGGCAACAACAACAACAGGAGGTTGGTACAAAGGCGTTGTCACAGACGTGATGTTTTAGCCTTTGTTCCCCTACCTGCTCGCTCCAGGGTCTAATCTGTGACGTTAATCCCCAAAGAGTCGCCTAGCTTCCACTCCAATACTTATATACAAAACATACGTTTTAGCAAACATCATCCCTAACTTTTAGTAATAAGCCAATCCTTAGCAAGTTAGCGTAATAAATGAAGTAATAAAAAAAACTCTCTTGCGATTTAAAATGTACCCTATAAGATAGACACTTAAAAAAAGTCTCTCTTATAGGGTACTTTTATTTATAATGAACATAACAACTAGATGGAGCAGAACTTATGTCAAAGAAACTATTTACTAATCAAGAACAAAAATTACTCAAGAAACATCCTTATGTAAAGGCTGTTAGTGAAAAAGGAATTACTTACACAGATGAATTTAGAGCACTAGCTATTGCAGAATATGAAAAAGGCAAATGTTCACGTGAAATCTTTGGAGATGCAGGCTTCGATATCGACCTGGTAGGGATTCATCGAGCGAAATCAGCTTTAAAACGTTGGCGAGCAGCTTATAAAGAAAAAGGTGTTTCAG